>CBDTUP010000277.1:0-4188 GCA_965363685.1 uncultured bacterium
GGCGGCCGTGCTCCTCGAGGTGAAACTGGGCGTAGAAGGTGGCAACTCCGAATAGATGGCTGGGAGGAATTCCGGTTCGAGCCGCCACTTCGAAAACCACTTCACGAGGCAGGTATCCGTATTCGGTCTGAATCGCCTGCAGAAGTGGGATCACATGACCGTGGTCGATTGGAGCCATTCCGTCGACGACGTCAAGAGCAGGACGAACGTCAATGGCAGTCATCGCAATACCCTGATGCGATCCGCACTCATCATCGTTCCCTCCTGCCGTTGCACCAGCGGTTCCAGCCTATGCGGGAGCACCTTGCGGCCGAGCCAGGCCGAAAGCCCCATTTGCGATGGCAAAAGCACCGAACGAGCGATTGGAACGCCGGCCTGAAGACCTAGCGGTCGAGCCAGCGGAAATCTGTGTTGCCACCACTCAGAATCGCTCCAACCCGCAATCCGGCCACATTCATCTTGCGGACTGCAGCTAGGGAGACCGCCCCAGATGGCTCAACGACGATCTTCATTCGCTCCACGAAGAAACGCGCAGCGGCAACGATCTCGTCTTCAGTAACGGTGACAATATCGACATTTCCATTCAGGAGGGCGAAGTTCCGTTCACCAAGGCCGGTCAGCAGCCCGTCGGCGAGCGTGTTCGGTGAAGCAACCGCCGGGTAGAGCGTGCCATCGCGAATCGACCGAAAGGCGTCATCGACTGCCTCCGGTTCCCCGCCGACAACTCTGACCGACGGCTCAATCGTCCTCGCCACCAGGCTCGTACCACCGAGCAGCCCACCTCCACCGACCGGCGTCACGATGACGTCGAGATCAGGGATGTCTTCGAAGAACTCGAGAGCAGCGGTGCCCTGGCCCGCAATGACGGCCGAGTTGTCGAAGGGATGAACGAGCACCGCTCCCGTCGCGGCAACGAGTTCTCGTGTCCTGCTCTCGCGCTCAGCTTGCTTGCAGAAAACGACCTCGGCGCCGTAGCCCCTAACGGCCTCTACCTTCACGGACGGAGCGTGGTCGGGCATCACCACCCAGGCGGGGATTCCGCGCGCCGCGGCGGCGAAGGCCACTGCCTGACCGTGATTCCCCGACGAGTGAGTCGCCACACCTCCGGCGGCGGCGTCATCGGGCAGCCCCATAACCGCGTTTGTTGCCCCGCGCGCCTTGAAAGCCCCGACTTTCTGCAGGTTCTCACACTTGAAGAAGACCGTCCCCTCCAGTTCGGCGTCGAGCGTCGCTGAACTCAGGACTGGTGTGCGGTGCACGAACGGAGCAATACGAACGGCCGCAGCCACCACATCATCAAATGTCGGGACATCCATGGTCGGGAAGTGTACGCCGCTCTCATCTTCGCAACGAAGGTAACCTTTCGTTTTACCGCACCGAGGGGCCGATATGATCATCGACGAGTTCATCCAGCAGTTTCCCGACTCCGATCCGGACGAAACTCAGGAATGGCTCGATTCTCTGGACGCTGCGGTTGGGCACTCCGGCACCACCCGCGGCTCCTACCTGGTCGCTCGACTCATTCAGCGAGCGCGCGAAGTGGGAGTCGATGTACCGGCTATGGTCTCGACGCCGTACATCAACACCATCCCGCCCGCTGAGGAACCCTGGTTTCCAGGCGATGAACAGATGGAGCGTCGGATACGACGGGCAATCCGCTGGAACGCGGCAGTAATGGTCATCAAAGCGAACTACGTAGCCGAAGGAATCGGCGGCCATCTGTCGACCTTTGCTTCCTCCGCCGCCCTCTATGACGTCGGCTTCAATCACTTCTTCCGCGGCAAGGAAGACGGTCTACCCGGCGACTCGGTCTACTTCCAGGGTCATGCCGCTCCGGGAATCTACGCTCGGGCGTTCCTCGAGGGGCGCATCACTGAGGAGCAACTCGACCACTTTCGCCGGGAGATAGATGGCAAAGGCCTCTCGTCATATCCGCACCCACGTTTGATGCCGGACTTCTGGGAGTTCCCGACAGTCTCGATGGGACTCGGCCCCATCAACTCCATCTACCACGCCAGATTCCTCAAGTACCTGGACAACAGACGGATCGATGACACCAGCCAATCCCGCGTATGGTGTTTCCTCGGCGATGGCGAGACCGACGAGCCAGAAAGCCTCGGATCCATCACGCTGGCAGCCCGCGAGAAGCTCGACAATCTCACCTGGGTGATCAACTGCAATCTCCAACGCCTGGATGGCCCCGTCCGCGGCAATGGCAAGATCATTCAAGAACTCGAAGCAATCTTCCGTGGCGCCGGATGGAACGTCATCAAGGTGATCTGGGGCTCCAATTGGGATCCACTGCTGGCCGCCGACGTAAACGGAGTGCTGGTAGACAACATGAACAGACGGGTCGACGGCGACTACCAGCGCTACAAGGCGCATGACGGCGCCTATGTCCGAGAGCACTTCTTCGGTCCTGATCCCCGCCTTCGTCACATGGTTGAACACATGTCCGATGATGAGATCTGGGCGCTGCGCCGGGGAGGCCACGACTACAAGAAGCTGTATGCCGCCTACAAGCGCTCCACCGAGCTAAAAGGTGCTCCAACCGTCATCCTGGCCAAGACGATCAAGGGCTGGACTCTCGGACCGGACGTCGAAGGTCGGAACGCGACGCATCAGATCAAGAAACTGAACAACGCCCAGTTGACGAACCTCCGATCCCGGCTTTCGCTCGAGGACGTCGTTCCTCCGCTGCAGGACGACGACGAGCCTCCGTATTTGAAGTTCGAGGAGGATTCACCCGAGTACCGATATCTCATGGAGCGGCGCCGCGCTCTGGATGGGCCGCTGCCCTCCCGTACCACCGCTGTTCGCAGGCCTCTACAGCTTCCGCCACCGGAGGTTTTCGCCGAGTTCGACAATGGCTCGGGATCCAACGAAGTCTCCACCACCATGGCATTCACACGGCTCCTGCGGAACATGGCCCGAGACGAAGCATTTGGACCGCGGGTTGTGCCGATCATTCCCGATGAGGGACGAACCTTCGGCATGGATTCCCTATTCAAGGAACTGGCCATCTATGCGTCTGATGGTCAGAAATACGAACCGGTAGACGCCAAGCTGCTGCTCTCGTATACCGAGCGTCAGGACGGACAAATCCTCGAAGAGGGCATAACAGAGGCCGGTTCGATGGCGAGCTTCACAGCGGCCGCGACGTCGTACGCAACCAGGGGTGTCCCCATGGTTCCCTTCTTCACCTTCTACTCGATGTTCGGTTTCCAGCGAGTTGGCGATCTGATCTGGGCAGCGGCAGACAGTCGTGCCCGCGGTTTCCTCATGGGCGCCACCGCCGGGAGGACCACTCTGGCCGGTGAAGGCCTTCAGCACCAGGATGGCCACAGTCTGCTGCTGGCATCCGCGGTACCCGCCTGCGAGGCATACGACCCGGCCTTTGCCTACGAAATGGCGACGATCATCCGGAGCGGCATCGAGAGGATGTACGGAAGAGAAGAGGATGTCTTCTACTACTTGACCATCTACAACGAAAACTATGTGCAGCCACCGAAACCGGACGATGTAGACGAGGGCATCATGGCCGGTCTCTATCGGTGGCAGGAAGCTCCGGAGGAGACTTCGCATCGGGCCGCAATCATCTTTTCGGGCCCAGCTCATGCGGCGGCCAGACAGGCACGTGAGGAGCTGGCGGAGCACTTCGACGTGGGAGTTGAGCTGTGGTCGGCTACTTCATACAAGAAGCTGCGCGAGGAGGCCATGTCGGTCGACCGTTGGAATCGACTGCATCCGGATGAGGAGCAGCGCATTCCCTATGTCTCTCAGATTCTCTCCGCCGTCGATGGACCCATCGTGGCAGTCACCGATTACGTGCAGGCCGTGCCGGATCAGGTTTCTCGCTGGGTTCCGGGACCGTTCAGTGTGGTCGGCACCGACGGGTTCGGTCGTTCGGACACCCGTGAAGCGCTCCGGAGTTTCTTCGAGACTGATTCCGCCCATGTGACCGTTGCCGTTCTGTCTGCGCTGGCAGAGAGCGGAGTAATACCGCGCGATCTGGTTGGTGGGGCGATCAAGCGATACGAAATCGATCCGGATCAACCGGATCCCTTCACTTCCTGAGCTCTGCGAAGGCTCGGGAGAGTCGATTCTCCAGTTCGGCGAGCGCACCGGCATCCCAGGAAGACGGACTCCCACGCAAGAAGGAGGTGTGGTCACCCCGGTTGTCGAATA
>CBDTUP010000278.1:0-4179 GCA_965363685.1 uncultured bacterium
GTCTGGCGGCAGGAGAACCGGCATGGTGAAGCGAAGTCGAGCCACGCGAGCGGTACCAGCTGCAGTGCCGCCAGCCCCCTCAGCACGCCTCGGCGAGAGAGCGGCATGATCTCAGCGTCCGGTCGAGCACTCGGACAGGCACCCGATCAAGTTGCGCAAGCGCGGTTCGGCGAGGCTGTAGATCCCATCGATCTGGGCCTCCAGGTTGGGGTCGTAGTAGGAGAAGAGCTTGGGTCCTACGTCGGGGTCGGCCCGCAGCGCGGCGGCATTCTCCAGCAACTCAAGAAGAGGCTCACGGGTCAAGACGTTCCCGTCCCGGGCCTCCACGATGAAGCCGGCCCCGTAGACATTCGAGGCGAACCGGTCGTTGACCAGATCCTGGGCGGCGAGCACCTCCCCGCGCGGGTCCTGGGAGGCGGTCTCGTCCGGGGCCATTGCCAGGAACGGCACCGCCAGCAGTGCGGTGGCCGCCACCACCGCGAGCATCGAAGCTCCGGAGTGCCGCTCGATGAACGAAGCCAGACGTCTCCCTGCGGACGAGGCCGTAGAGGCCGGACGGTCGCCTTCCATTCAGATGTTCCCCGCTTGCCGTATTCCGAATCATACGACCGGATAGTCCCAGCGACTAGGGGGCAAACCGCGCCGGCCTGGGTAGCGTCGGAAGAGCCATCCGGCCCGCCGGAGTTCGAAGTAACGGCATCCCTGCGCGCGGTGGTCCTTCCATCGAAGTCGATTGTGAGTGGTCGGGACGTTCGAACCGAGGTCTCCGAAGTCTCTCTGGCTTTGCTCGGTATCGATGGCTAAATTGCATGTGTCGTAATGGCAACGAGGGGAGACCAAAGTCATGCCGACGTTTATGGACGTCCACACCGTGGACGGTGGTGTTTCGGCGAACGATGTCGCAGCTGCGCATCAGGCTGATCTGACGACTCAGACCAAGTACGGAGTGAACTACAAGCACTACTGGGTCGATGAGGCAGCCGGCAAGATCTTCTGCCTGGTTGATGCTCCTGATGCTGAGACTGCGGCGACCGTGCACCGTGAAGCGCATGGTTTGGTAGCCGACGAGATCTACGAGGTACATGAAGGCCACTAATCCCCGGACTAGTACGGGGGTGGCCTTGATGTCTGGACCGTGCGTGGTTTCTCCATGCTCGATGGCACGTATCGTCCTGTAGGTAGTCCCAACAGTCGCCCACGGTGCTGTGCACTGACCTAAGCGGCCGAGGCTGAGGCGCGCCGGTGTGGGGTCGGGTCGGTTCACTGCTCCGGACATCACGTAGGAGCACGGACTCGAAGGCGCTCGGACCGGCCCTGTCGGGCTGCGACGGCGCCGTATCGCCAGAGCATTGCCAGCGTGCGACGCTTTCTGTAGGAAAAGCGTCTCGATGATTGATCCAAATGTCCCGGGTGCAACGGTTTCCAGCTGGTCGGATCCAACCGGGAGGCAGGCGTCGATCAAACGTATCGTTGCCCAAACGTGATGTCCGAAGGCGTCCCCCAACAGTGATTTGTTCATGGGTCCACGCTAGAAGACGAACGGCAGGTCCGACCGCCGAAGCCACCAATGGCCATCCATCCGGAAGACCCTTCGAAATGTCCCTTCAGAGTCTGGTCACTTCATATTGGGCGAACATCGGGTCGCCGGTAACCACCGTCAGGTCCTCGACCCCGGCCTGGGCTATCAGCATCCGATCAAATGGATCCCGATGATGGGGCGGAAGCCGCCCGACGGCCTCGGCGTGAGCGACCGTGATAGGTAGTTGCTCGAGCTCACTTGTGATCAATGCGGCTCCCAGATCATTGGGGGCGATCAGCTTGCCGAGAGCCTTCTTGATAGCGATCTCCCAGGCACTGGCCGCGCTGACGTACACCACGTTGGCCGGATCAGCAATGGCGGATCTGTGTCTGTCAGAGAGTCCAGGGTCGTCGGCCAACCACCACAACAGGATGTGTGTGTCGAGCAGCAGGTTCACTCGTCACCTTCGAACGAGCCGACCACCTCTTCGGGCGTGACGTCGAAATCGGGGGCCACCTCGACGCTCCCCTTCCACACTCCCGGCGACCGTGGAGCCTTGGTTTCGCGGAAAGGGACGAGTTTGGCCATCGGCACACCCGACTTGGTGATGATGATCTCCTCACCGGCGGCAGCCCGCTGCACCAGTCTGGAGAAGTGTGTTTTAGCCTCATGGATATTCGGCATGATCGGACTAAGCTTAGTCCACTTCATTTGATAGTTGTCTGCCCTGTTTGCCAAACACCTTCAACCATCCCCGAAAGAGGACCTCATACCCTCTTCTCAATTCTCTGATCCGAACGCACTACCTGCGTATGACAGAAAGGTGGCTCGCGCACCGTCGCCCCATCCAGGCATACCGGGTAGGTTCGATCCGGTGGACACATCGGAAGCTCTCGAGCGACTCTCCAACGCTCAGGTCGGCTATCTCGCCACTGCGGGAGCCGATGGGCGACCTCACGTGGTGCCCTTCGTCTTCGCAATCGAGGAAGGGAGGATCGTCTCTGCGGTTGACCACAAACCCAAGCGCTCGCCGGACCTCCGCCGGCTCCGCAACATCGCCGCCCAACCTGCAGCCAGCGTGCTGGTCGACCACTACGACGATGATTGGAATCGGCTGTGGTGGGTGCGAGCCGACGGCCGGGGTCGAGTTGTCTCCGAGGGTTCGGAGTACCGCGCCGCCATTGCTGCCCTTGTGGCCAAATACCAGCAATACGAGGAGATACCGCCGAACGGTCCGGCCATCGTGGTCGACGTGGAACACATCACCGGTTGGAGGGCAGACCGTGGCTGAAGGCCAATGCGGGAGCTGAACCTCTTCGCCAACAACCGGATCATCATCACGCCGGCGGCGGGCTTTTGGTACTCTCGATGATCTGATAGAGGGGACCCCGTGAGAGAGCTGGTCGTGACCCACGACTCGCGCGCCGGACCGGAGAAGGTCTGGAGCGTGCTGACCGACCTCGACAACGCCGCCGCCACCATCTCTGCAATTGAAAAGGTCGAGCGCCTCGACGGCGGCGGCGGGTTCGAGCTGGGCACCAGCTGGCGGGAGACACGCACGATGTTCGGCAAGACGGCCACAGAGGACATGACGGTTACGAAACTCGATCCCGGCCGGTCGTACACAACCGAGGCGAGATCCCACGGCGCCCACTACCTGTCGACCAATCACGTCGAGCCGATCGAGGGCGGAAGTCGGATCACGGTGACCTTCGGTGCCGAGCCGACCAGTGCCATCGCCAGGATCTTCGCAGTCACCATCGGCAGGCTGTTCGACAACGCCACGCGCAAGGCACTGGCTAAGGATTTGACCGAAATCGCTGCCGCCGCCGAGAAATCATCCTGAGGTAGAGCCGCGGCGGAGAGAAGCAAGAGCGACAAAGAGAGCGGCAAAGGTCGCCTCTTGCCGGATGGACTGCGGGGCCGGATGATGAAGGGAGCAACCTCGGAGACGCATGCGCAAGTGGATCTTCCGTCTCCTCAAGCTGCCTCCGCGGCTGGTCTATTCGCTCGGACTAGGCACCGTCTACGGCCGCTTCGTGCTGCTCCTCACCACCCGGGGCCGCCGGTCGGGCAAGGCCCGGGTGACACCGCTCCAGTACGAACGGGTGGACGGTGCGCTGGTGGTGGCTTCAGCCAGGGGAACCGTGTCCGACTGGTACCGCAACCTTGTCGCCGACCCGGGTCGATCCTCAGAGCGGTCGAGGACCTGGGCGGTACCCGGGAGGTGCTTCGGTTTGAGATGACATCGGTGGAACCTACTCATGGATTCGAGTATCGGATCCGAGGCCCGATCTCGTTGTTGCTCCCTGGTGGCGCCTTCGCGGTGGTATCGGACGACGGCGGCTCCCATTTCACCGCCACCATCTCCTATCGCTTCGGAAGAGTGACGGAGCGCCTGTTCAAACGTCGAATGGCCGCCCCGAGGAGACACATGGAGGAAGAGGGCGAGAACCTGAAACGGATTGTCGAATCGGATGATTTCGTCCGCCACACCCCAAAGCACATTCAGATCATGCATTATGCCCGCCAGGCCATACTCGCCTTGCGGATCGCCCTCGAACAACTCGCCCAGCGTGCGTGTGCGGATAATGCTGTTCAGGAACGAGTCGCCACTGTCGTCGTACGGCGTCCACAAAAGGTTTGTCTCATAGTCAAAC
>CBDTUP010000279.1:0-4178 GCA_965363685.1 uncultured bacterium
ATCCACCTCGCCATCAACTGAGATGTTCAGCTCACAGCCCTGCAGGATCCGAAGGTCGGGGTAGCCCTTCTGTAGTGACGCTATCTCCCGGCGCTGCTCGAGTAGCTCATCCCGTGAGATGCCGTTGATCGTGAGATTCTCTCCGTGATCCGTGATCGCCAGATACTCAAGGCCGCGTCGGGAAGCTTCTTCGACCATCTCAGCAAGCGGCGAACGGCCATCACCGGAGCGGTTCGTGTGGTCGTGGAGGTCGCCGCGAATGTCTTCGAGTTGCACAAGGTGAGGAAGTGAGCCCGTTGCAGCCAGTTCGATCTCTCCGATTCCTTCGCGTAACTGCGGAGGAACCCATTGGAGGCCAAGAGCACGGTAGATCTCTTCTTCGGAGGCGGAGGCCACAACTTCGCCGGAATCGACGTCGGTGAGGCCATATTCATTGAGTGTCAGGCCCCTTTCGAGAGCAAGCTGCCGCACTGCAATGTTGTGAGCTTTGGATCCCGTGAAATACTGCAGCGCCGCACCCAATTGATCCGGCCTCACGACGCGCACATCGATCTGCAATCCCGCCTGTGTCTCGAATGAAGTCTTGGTCGAGCCGTGGCCGAGGAGGTTTCCGACGATGGGAAGTCCGGCGACTTGTTCGCCGACCGCTTCCGGCTCACTAGCGGCGACGATCAGATCGACGTCGGCGACGGTATCACGAAAGCGGCGGAGGCTCCCACAGATTCGCACGTCCGTGACCTCCTCGAGTGCGGAAACCGTCTCGACCAGTCCGACGGCAATCGGCAGGGCTTCGGCGATCGGGAACCGGATGTCCTTGCCGCGCAGCCCCAACCTGTCGATCGACTGGGCGATCTTCTCTTCCTTGGCTGGGCCGAATCCGGGGAGCTCGCGCAGAAGCTGCTGATCGAGAGCTGCCTCGAGTCCCTCCAGATTCTCGATACCGAGTTCGTCACGCAACCGTCTGGCCGTCTTGGGCCCGATCCCCGGCACCTTCGTCAACCGGACGAACTCCGGCGGGTAGTTGGAGCGGAGGGCCTCCAGCTTCGAAGAGGTTCCTGTGGAGATGTACTCCTGGATCTTGGAAGCGGTGCTCTTGCCGATTCCGGGGAGAGCCACCAGTTCCTTTTCCGTCATCGTGGCGATATCGCCGGTGATGCCCTCAACCGACCGGCGTGCGTTCTCATATGCGCGTACCCGAAACGATTGAGGGTCACCTTCGTCGAGGATCGTCAAGGTGGCCAACTCGTCCAGTAGCGCCAGGATGTCGCGTTTCGTGCTCACTCGGGCGGAATCTACTACCCGCGCCCACGGCCGCCATGGGCGGCCACCAGTTCCCTCACTCCGGCCGCCTCGTCCGGGCTGATGTCCCGGTCGCCAAACGCAGCCGCCGTAACCAACTCACCGACTCTACGGGCGCCCGCGACCCCTAAATGTTCGAGCGAGGTGAGGTATTCGAGTGGGGTCTCCGATGCCTTCCGCGTGCGTCCCCGTTTCGCTCCGATGTCCTCGAAGGCGGCGAGAGTCTTCTCGTGCCAGGACCGCCGTAGCCTTTGTCGGCGCGTGACGTGAGCGCGCCGGGCGAGAGCCACAATGACGACGACAACCGCCCCTCCTGCGAGCACCCGAACCGTCGGTCCGACGAAGCTCGGCATTGAATCGATCCAACTCATCAGGAAGGCCAGTAGTCCGCTGCCGGCCCTGCCCCCTTGTTCGCCGTCGTAGAGCGGCACCTCAGCCGTCGGGTCGAATCCTTGCCAGCCGTAGCCGGGGAAGTACACCTCGGTCCAACTGTGGGCATCAGATGCTTTGACCTCGTACAGACCTGTGAACGGGTTGCGCTCTCCTGGGATGTATCCGATGACCAGTCGGGCGGGGATGCCGAGGGAGCGCAACATAACGACCAGGCTGGATCCGATCTGCTCGCAGAAACCTCTCCGCTCTTCGAACAGGAAGTGATCGACCGCGTCGGCCCCTTGGGGGGGAATCGGGATGTCGAGAGAGTATGAGGTGTTGTCTGCCAGCCAGGCTTCGAGCGCGAGCACTTTGTCGTAAGTGTTGGTCTTGGATCTCGTGATGTCCTCGGCGAGGTTTCTGATCCGATCCGGCATTTCCGGTAGCTGGAGGTATCGCTCGGCAATCGAAGCCGAATATCCAAGCCCCAGAGGATCGGCTGCCCGGAGGAAATCCGGCTCTAGGGGTGTGCGCTCGCTCACTACGGTGTATATCGATCCGCCTCCCAGGTTGACGCCGGTCCTCAGGGACCCATCCGTCGTCTGGAACAGCGACCGTTCCGTGAAGAACACCTCGTCGATGCGGTAGGCGCCGAAGATGAGATTCGGACCCGGCCGCTCAATGTAGAACGTCTGGACGAAACGATCGGCGCCGGGGAAGTTGACCAGATCGTCGCCGTCGGTCGAGTACGTTCGGATCGAACCTTCGCCGGAAATCGGCACCACATCGTCGTCGGAGCTGCTCCACGTTCGACCGTCCCATACATCAAAGGTCTGACCGCGCCAGAAGGCGGGAGCAGATGCCCTCACCCGCATCACGAGCGTGTCGTCGGGCCGCCCTCTGAGCGAAGTGTCGAGTTGATCGGCGAATCCGAAGTATCCGAACGACGCACGATCGGTGAGATCGCCCGTTCCATCACCGTTTCCCCCGAGCGAAGGATTCGAGAAGCCCCCCGGTTGCAGGAGCCGTGAGATAACAGACAACTCCGCCGGAAAGGCGATTGGTGTGAGGGTCTTGGCCGCGGGGGCAACGAGAAACACCAGCGCAGCTACAGCCAGCACGCCCGCTACTGAGGCGATCAGCGAGCGAACCGGGGCGCTCGTGTCGGTCTCGCAAAGGGGGTCGTTCTCCGCCAGGCGCGCCACATGGGCTTGCTGCAATGTGAACAGAGCGCTTCCAACCCACAGAAGTAAGAAGACTCCGACACCCATTCCGACGGAGAGCACAGAGGCAAGGGCAATGATCACGACGCTCGAAGCCAGCGAGAACATGAGGTCACGTCGGGCCGGCATATGGAGCGAGTGAAGCAACTGGACCCAAAGGAACAACTCGGCCAGGGGGACCTGCACATCGAGGGCCGACACGATCGGGGCTGATCGCACGTGTCCGACGAACCCGACCAGCGCGAAAATGAGCGCGACCGCGATTCCCAGCTTGAGTAGTGCCGATTCCCTGTGTCTGCGGGCGTGTGACCACCAGAACCCGATCGGAATGCCAACCAGCGCCGCAATGGTTGCAGCCGACCCGACGAGCCCCTCGTTGATGATGGCGAGGGTGGCGATCAGCACCGTTGTGAGGACCGACGATCGCAAACGGATAGAGGATTCGGGGTTCTCGACGGGTGCGGAGCGCCAGAAGGGGGTGCTCATGGCATGCGGTCTTCCGAATCGAGCAGGATAACTTCCGCACCCGGTGGAAGTGGCCCGCGCGGTGGCAAACCGGGCACTGCCGCGGCGAGCCTGCGACCGGCCTCTCGAATCGAACCCACTTCGCCGATCACAGGACCGACACCTTCGAAGGTACACAGTGTGATCGGAAGACCCTCTCGCCTGGCTGCTTGCACCAGGCCTGTAGCTCGTTCAGCAGTGTGATCGCCGTTCGGACCACTGACATCGACTATCAGAGCCAGGTGGGGCCGCTCGGGAGGTTCGAGTTCCTTGACGAGGAGGTCCGGGCTCCCAGCGCTTGCACGCCAGTGCACCATTCGCAACGGGTCGCCGGCCGAGTATTCGCGCAGACTGCGAACGACTTCCCCGGAACCGGAGCCTGCGTTCCCTGGGCCGTCAACCGTCGGTCCGGCAGTCACTTGAACAGGAAGGCGCATGGGCGTTGGTTGGGGAGCGACGAAGATCGGAGTGGGGAGGTCGAGGGTCAACGATTTCCTGGTGGTGAACAGATCGAAAGGTGCACTGGAGGCAACAACGGTGACGAGTTGCGTGATCACTCCGCGTCTTGCAGACGTTGCCTTGATCGTTCCAGATGAAGGTCCGCCAACCGAAATCAAGGAGGCTTCGAGAGAGGTGAGAGCCAGGGTGACTCCGAGGCGAGGTCCCGTCACCTGAATGGTGAGGTTGAAGGCACGTCCGGCGACGGCGTCGGTCGGGCCGGCCGGGTAGATCCGTACCTTCCGCAGCCCGAATGCCGGAACAATCGCGCCGACCAGCAAT
>CBDTUP010000280.1:0-4176 GCA_965363685.1 uncultured bacterium
ATCGGCTATGCCATGGGCGACCTCGGACTGTCGATCGCCTACTTCGCCCTGGGGTTCTTCTTTCTGTTTTACTTGACCGACGTCGTCGGAATGTCGGCCGCGGCAGCAGGCACTGTGGTGCTGATCGGCAAGGTGTGGGACGGCGTCAACGACCCCCTCATCGGCCTCCTCAGCGACCGGACTACCTCGCGCCACGGCCGCAAGCGGGTCTACCTCCTCTATGGGGCCGCCCCTTTCGCGATCAGCTTCGCGCTGCTGTGGTGGCTCCCGCTCGGTGCCGGCCCCACTACCACCTTCGTTCTGGCCTGCGCGGTGATCTTGCTCTTCGCCACGACCTACTCGATCGTCGCCGTTCCCTACATGGCGCTGGTCCCAATCCTGAGCACCGACTACGACGAACGCACCCAGGTGATCGGCTTCAGAGCGATGTTCTCCTCGCTAGGGACGATCACCGGCGGCGGCATTGCACTGCTCATCTCGGGTGACGACGGGGTGGAGTCGGCTCTGCGGGGGATGTCCATCGGGTTCGCGATCTTTTGCTTCCTAGCCATCCTGATTGCGGCCGCCAGCGTGAAGGGTATCGAGTCCGCACACGACACCGTGATAAGCCGCGTGCCGCTGGGTCGCTATGTTGCACTCGCCCGTGACTCCAACGTCTCCACGTTGCTCTGGTTCAGGCTCCTCGGGGCCGTCGCCACCGGAGCCCTGACCGCATCACTCCCGTTCTTTGCCGAGCACGTGATCGGCGACACGGCGCTCGCCTCGGCGAGTCTCGCCATCTACGTCGTTACCTCGGCCGCACTCGTGCCGTACGTGAATCGATTGACCCGTCGATTCGACAAACGTTGGATCTTCCTGTTCGCCAACACCGGCGCAGCCGCCGTGCTTGTGACCCTTGGATTGCTGATCGGCGCTGAGTCCAAAGGTGTCTTCCTGATCGGTTCTGCCCTATTGGGCGCGTTCATGTCGGCATTCCTCCTGATCCCCGGATCCCTCGTGCCGGACCTAGTGGACATCTATGAGTACGAGAAGGGCGAGCGACACGAGTCGGTGTTCTTCGGCCTCTGGCTGACTATCCACCAGTTGGGTTTCGGAGTCGCCGGATTGCTGCTCGGCGGCCTGCTTCAAATATTCGGATACGACGGTTCGGCCGACGTTCAAACGGAGTCCGGAATCTGGGGTGTGCGTCTCGCCTTCGGTGTAGTCCCGGGGTTGTTCCTCATCATCTCAGCCCTCGCCTTGATGAAATACCGCATCACCCGCGAGCGTTTCGAGGAGGCTCGACGTGGCCTTCTGGATACACAGGCCGACAGCTAGATCGGCGCTGCCACCCGCTTCTCAATCCCACGAAACATTGTCGACACGTGATACCAATCGACGAGGCCAAGGGGCACCTTCACAAGACTCAACAACCGTGGTTCGCAGTTTGCCCGGGTTCGCACCAACAACCGGCAGGCATCTCGACCTATCGGTCGGATGACCCACGCCCAGCTGAAATCGAGGTAGGTGCCGGCTTCAATCAGTGCTTCTTCGAGCCTGACCAACCCTTCAGAATCGGTGGGGTCAACCGGGTGACCCCGATATGGGTGCCGGATCGACCGATAGACGATCGCCTCTTCTGGTTGAACCTCAACCACACGGAAGTAGGCGGCGTAGTCCGGCCCATCCGGGACTATGTCTCCTACCTGCAGGTCTTGCCACTCGGGAAGTATTTGCCCGGCGCTCAAGTTCTCGAGACGCCACACGATTCGATCGAAACGCTCACTGGTGTACCAGCCACCTCGACCGAAGCCCATCTGCACCAGCCACGGCCACACATCCTCCGGCGGTGCTCCGATGGTCGTTGCTCGGGTCCATTCGATCATCGGATGTGGCAGCACGCCGTCGCCGGGGAGAGAGCCGTAGAACTCAGCGTCGGTCACACCCGAACGACGCGAGACACGATCGACGACCGAGTAGCCGGCAAGCGTCAGACCCGCATAGGCAACGGACCGGACACTCAAGTTCGACCACCTACTTCCATCACACTTCAAAGAGCAGATCGACATAGCGCTCCAGGAGTTCATCCACCACGGCCCGGGCGGGAACAGTGGCGGCCATCCCGTAGACAGGGGCCACGCCGCCCGCTTCACCCGGATGCGTTTTGGCGGCGGATACCGAATCCTGGAGGTCTCTCACGAACCGCTCCCCCACCCCCTCCTCGGTGTGGCGAAGCGTCACGGCCAGGTGCAACGCAGGCGGATTGTGAAGCCCGTTGAGACTCCAGCCCCGCTCGGACATGTGCTGCATCACCTGGTAGATGTCTACGACATCGGATCCGAAAGCGATCACGAACAACGGATCCCCGAGAACCCGCAGCTCGGGTATCGCCTCAACCCCAGCACGGATCGCCGCCGCCGTTTGGAGAATCCGGCCCGTCGCGTCCAGATAACCCTGTTCGCCCATCGTGACCATCGAGGCCCAGCAGGCAGCGCTCAATGCGCCGGGTCGACTACCGGCCAGCGTCGGCGAGAAGTAGAGGCCACCCGGCCAATCTGATGCGGTGAAGTATTGATGGCGCCGCAGCTCCCTACCCCGGTACATCACTACAGAAGTGCCCTTGGCTGCGTAGCCGTACTTGTGAGTATCCGCCGACATCGAGGTCACCCCGGGGAGTCGGAAGTCGAATTGGGGCACGGGATAACCCAGCTTCTCCGCCCACGGAAGGACGAATCCGCCCAGGCAGGCATCAGTGTGGAAGCCGATTCCACGCTCGACTGCCAGTGCCGACAGCTCCTCAATCGGATCAATCGTCCCGTGCGGGAAACCGGGGGCAGAGCCAACCATCACAACCGTGTTGCGGTTGACGGCTTCAGCTGCTGCGGCGACATCGGCCCGGAAAGAATCGTCGACCGGTATCTTCACCATCTTCAGACCGAAGTAGTGGGCCGCTTTGTCAAAGGCCACATGGGCCGTCACCGGTGCAACGATTTCCGGACTCTTGACGCCCGACGTCGCGGCACGATCCCGATAGGTCTTCACTGCCAACAGAATCGACTCGGTGCCACCCGAAGTGACCGTGCCCACGATCTCATCGTTGGACTGCGCCGCGCCAAGCATCGATGCCGTCATCGCCACCACCTCAGCCTCGAACTTGGTGGCCGACGGCCACAGATCCGCATGCAGAGGATTGACCTGTGAATGGGAAGCAATGACCTCACTCAGGAATGAAGTGTGCACCTCGCCACCGTGGTAGACGGCTCCGGAGGCGAGCCCGTCCTTCCAGCCGGATTCCTCCCGCGCCGCCAGATCGGACATCAACAAGAGAACCTCGGAACGCTCCATTCCTTGTTCCGGTAACTCCCGAAATGCCTCCAACTCCCCTCGATACGGCTTGACGGATTCCTCCATACCTTGCAGCAGTCCGTCGAACTCAGACTCCAAACGACGCCGGACACTAGGGATGCGGCGCAATCCTGAATACGCCCAACCGGCCAGCCGCGGGTTGACCCTCTTCAGTGGGCCGGAAAGCAGCTTCTCGAGGTCCATCTCTCCTCAGTTCGTTTGGTTCAGTCGGGCATGAATCTTGCGGTTGGCGGAATACAACTTGCGATACTCGCGATACAGGTCGTCGTACACGGACCGCCGCTCGGGATGCGGCTCGTGAACGGCGGCAATCTCAACCCTGCTCGGAATCTCCTCGTGAGTCATGAACCCGAGTTCGACAGCGGCGAGGAACGCCACCCCACGTAGCCCCGCAAGAATCGGATCCTTCACCTGAAGAACCCTCCTATCGAGTACATCCGCATGAATCTCGCACCAGATCGTCGAGTTCGCACCCCCACCCACCGCTCGCAACTCCGGGAAGGGTCGACCGGCGAACTTCTCGACGTAGCCGAGCAGCCAGCGCGAGTTGAAAGCAACGCCTTCGAATACCGCCCGGATGAGATCATCCGCAGTCGTGTCGAGCGACTGATTGAAGAACCCGGCCCGCACATGATGATCATCGACGGGACTCCGCTCACCATTCAGCCAGGGCGTGAAGATGACCCCGCTGTTTCCCGGCCGAACCCGTTCGGCCACCCGATCCAGGCCCCGGTAGACAGAGCCGGTCTCTTCATCGCCCCGCAAGCCCAGGTTCTCAACCAGATATGTGAGGCAGGCTCCGGCGCTCTCCTGCTCGTTGGCGGCGAAGTA
>CBDTUP010000281.1:0-4157 GCA_965363685.1 uncultured bacterium
GTGGAAAGCGCTCGCCTACCTGATCGCCACACTGCTGCTGGCCGGGGTAGCCGGCCTCATCATCTGGAGGGCAACACGCTGATGGTCACCCGAGCCGATATCGAAGCAAAGGCCAAAGAAGTAGAGGATGTTCTGGCGGAAACTCGCCAGGCCGCCAAGACCAGCGCAGTCTGGCTGGCAGTAGGGGTGGTCGCCATTGTCGCTTTCGCCTTCATCTTCGGCCGGAAGAAGGGCAAACAGGGCAAAGCCGTCGTCGAGGTCTACAAGGTCTGACCTCAGGCAGGTTCGGTGAATCTCACCTGTACGCCGTCTCCGGTCTTCAGCGTCTTCGAGTAGACCAACTCTCGGCCGGACGGCCTGCTGCGCAACCAGGCATACGCCAGCAATGCCGCCCCGAACAGTATGAGCTGCGGGTCACCTGTGCGAAGCCCGCGGAAGGCTCTGGTGAGGCCGGCGGCGAAAGGGTTGATTGAGGCCAGCGGGTTCATGAGATGAAACTAGCAATTAGCTCGTGGCAATTAGCAATTAGCCCGGAGGGCCTACACTTCGCCTTTCTATGCGTAATCAAAGATTTGTTCGAGCCGTCGTCATCGTGGTGGTGGTCGGCATGATCCTCACAATGGTGGTGGCAGCCTTTTCAGTGCTGTCATGAAAGTGCTTCTCCGTCATCCCCGCCGTGAGAAGGAGATCGAGGGACCGTTGACGGTCCGGCAGCTTCTCGAGGAGATGTCGATTGTTCCTGAATCGGTTCTCGTCATTCGGGGAAACGAGTTGCTTCTCTCGACGGACCGACTCGAAGAGAGCGACGTGGTAGAACTTCGCCCCGTCATCTCCGGCGGTTGAACCAGTGCGATGCAGGGTGTGCCGCGGTCGGGCAGCGATTGAGGTCCGCCGCCACAATGCAGCCTTCTGCGGTGATCACTTCGTCGAGCACATTCAGCGGCAGGTGCAGAGAACGATCGACGACTTCAAGATGTTTGAATCAGACGATCGCCTGCTGCTCGGCGTCTCGGGAGGCAAGGACAGCCTGGCCCTGTGGGACATCCTCACCGATCTCGGATATCAGGTTGATGGAGTGAACCTCGAACTGGGTATCGGGAGCTACAGCGCCGAATCGACCAACTATTCGAAGAACTTCGCCGAACAGCGCGGCCTCAAACTCGCCGAAATCGACCTAGAAGGGGAGTACGGCTTCAACATCCCGGCGGCTGCGCAATCCTCCAGTCGCACTGCCTGCTCGGCGTGTGGCCTCTCGAAGCGCTATGTACTCAACGATGCAGCGAAGAACGGGGACTACACCGTGCTGGTCATGGGGCACAATCTCGATGACGAAGCCGCAACTCTCTTCAGCAATGTCACGGCATGGAACCTCGACTATCTGGCTCGCCAGAGTCCGGTCCTCATCGAGAAGGAGTCCGGTTTGGCTCGCAAGGTCAAACCCCTGATCAGGGTTGCCGAACGGGAGACGGCCGCATATGCCGTTATTCGCGGCATCGATTACGAGATCGACGAGTGTCCGATGGCCCACGGAAACACGGTGAACCGGATCAAGGAACAACTCAATCTGATGGAGCAATCGAGTCCCGGCTTCAAGCAACGGTTCCTGTTCGGATTCATCGAACGAGGCTCGCCGGTATTCAAGGACGGTCCGCCGCCTGATTTGAACGCCTGTACCGTGTGCGGGTCACCCACAACAGGCGAAGTGTGCGCATTCTGCAAGCTCCAGGATCGTGCCGCCCAACGAACCGGAGAAAACGATGACTGAGATGTTCGCAGCCGGAGAACAATGCCTGCTCATCGACGCCAAGAAGCGCCGGTTCCTTCTGCGACTCCAAGAAGGTGGTGCGTTTCACAGTCATCACGGGGTAATCGGACATGATGAGTTGATCGGGGCAGAGGACGGGTCGCGGGTCGTCTCGACCGGCGGTGCGGAGTTCGTCGTTCTACGGCCGCGCCTCTCCGACTACGTACTGAAGATGAGGCGCGGCGCGCAGGTCGTCTATCCGAAGGATCTCGGACCGATCCTCGTATACGCCGATATCGCCCCGGGCTCGGTCGTTCTCGAGGCAGGAACCGGTTCTGGAGCGCTGACACTCGGACTCCTGCGCGCCGTCGGTCCCTCCGGCCGGCTGATCAGCGTCGAGCGTCGCGCCGACCACGCCGATCACGCCAGGAAGACCATCAACCGCTGGCTGGGAGGTATACCGGATAACCTGGACCTCAGAGTCGGCCAGGTGGAAGATCAGATACTCGAGGTCAAACCAGACCGCATCGTGCTGGACGTCCCAGAACCATGGCACAGCGTGGAACCTGCCACCCAGGGTCTCAGCGGGGGAGGCGTGTTCTGCGCCTACGTGCCGACGGTTCCCCAGCTCCAGCAGACGGTCGAAGCGCTGCGGGAAGGCGGGAATTTCGAAGATGTCCTCGCCTTCGAAGCACTGCTACGCACGTGGAACGTTCAAGGACGTTCCGTCCGGCCCGACCACCAGATGGTCGGCCACACCGGCTTCATCTGCGTTGCCAGGAAGGTCGCGCCCGGCAGGGCACAAAGAGAACCGGAGCCCGAAGGCTCCGGTTCGATATCAGACGAAGCTGAGGAGTCTACGGCTCAATGAAGATGCATTCACCCGGGCATTCCTCGGCGGATTCCACCGTCACGTCTTCCTGACCTTCGGGAACGACCGCCAGGCCGTCTGCGCCCTGCGGGTTACCCGCTTCCTCGGCAAAGATCTTCTCGCCTTCGCGTACATAGGCGAGGCCGTCGTCGAGCATTACAAAAACATCCGGAGCAATCTCCTCACAGAGACCGTCTCCCGTACAAAGATCCTGATCGATCCACACCTTCATGTCGAACTCCTGGTTCGGTGTTTTGCGGCCGCCATCCTACAACACCGCTCGGTTGTAACGGAATATCACCATCCGGGAACAGTCCTCGAGCATCCGTATACTGCGAAGAAGAGGTGGCCCATGACTCAAGAACCGCAAGATACGCCCGGAGTTGAAGAACTTCTAGGTAAAGTCGCCGATCTCGAAGGTGAACTCGTTACGTTGCGCAGACGGCTGCTCGACGCCCCCAAGCATGTTCGGATTCTCGAAGAGCGTCTGATCGAACAGAAGGCGCAGATCCGGAGAGCCGTTGAGCAGAACGATCGACTGACTGCCGTGCTCGAAGAAGCTCGCGAACAGCTGACGGTGCTCAGGGAAGAGGTCGAGAAACTCACCACACCGCCCAACCCGTTTGGAACCGTTCTCAAGGTGAACGACGACGGGACGGTCGATGTGCTGACTGCGGGACGCAAGATGCGGGTGAACGCCCAGCCGACCATCGAGGTGAAGCAGTTGCAGCGAGGCCAGGAGGTGCTGCTCAACGAGTCATTCAATCTGGTCGATGTGCGGCACTTCGAACCGACCGGCGAAATCGTCACCGTCAAGGAGCGGATCGACGACGATCGCCTCGTGGTAGTTGGTAGAGGAGACGAGGAGAAGGTCGTAGAGATCGCCGAGCCCATGCGTGATCAACTGCTTAGAGCGGGTGATCATGTTCGGTTGGACGGCAAGGCCGACCTGGTCCACGAGAAGCTCGCCCGTCCGGAGGTCGAGGAGCTGGTTCTCGAAGAAGTGCCGGACATCACCTACGAAATGGTGGGAGGCCTGCGGGATCAGATCGAAACGATCCGGGATGCCGTAGAACTGCCGTACGTTCACAAGGTCCTGTTCGACAAATACGATCTCGAGGCCCCGAAGGGAGTCCTGCTGTACGGTCCGCCGGGGTGCGGCAAGACCCTGATTGCCAAGGCAGTTGCCAACAGTCTCGCCAAAGCAGTCGCCAAGCGGATGGGACGGGAGGATGCCCGTTCGTACTTCCTGAACATCAAGGGACCGGAACTCCTCAACAAATATGTAGGTGAGACCGAGCGCCAGATCCGGCTCATCTTCCAGCGGGCCAAAGAGAAGTCCGATGAGGGCGTGCCGGTGATCGTGTTCTTCGACGAGATGGATTCGCTGTTTCGCACGAGGGGGACCGGAGTGTCTTCGGATGTGGAATCCACGATCGTTCCACAGTTGCTCTCCGAACTCGACGGGGTGGAGAGCCTGAAGAATGTGATCGTGATCGGGGCATCCAACGCTATTCTAAAGACGTTCACGCCGAAGTTCGA
>CBDTUP010000282.1:0-4133 GCA_965363685.1 uncultured bacterium
CGGCGGCACCTGCCGGTCCCCCGCCGACGACCACCACATCAGGAGAAGTCATCAGGGGCGGCAGCCTACCGCTCCCGTGACGGCACAGTGAATTGATGGTTGGCGACCATGCAGAGGTATATTCCGTTTTGTGAAACCGATCACAATCCCCAAGGCGACGGTAGCCCGGCTCCCGCTCTACCTCCATGCCCTCGAGTCACTCCAGAAGGAGGGAACGAGCACGGTCTCTTCGGAGATGATCGCCAAGCGGCTCAACGTCAACGCCGCCAAGGTTCGCAAGGATCTGTCCTTCCTCGGAACGCACGGTGTGCGCGGCGTCGGCTACGACTGTGCGGAGCTCGGACAACAGATCCGCGAGTCGCTCGGTCTGACCCGTGACTTCGGCGTCGTCATTGTGGGAATCGGCAACCTGGGTGCCGCCCTGGCCAACTACGACGGGTTCGGGGAAGCACGCTTCCACATCGTCGGCCTATACGACGCCGACCCCAACACGATCGGCACCAAGATCGGCGATCTCACGGTCAAAGATGTCCGTCATCTGGCAGCTGATGTCGGCGAGAACGATGTCGAGATCGGCATCATCGCCACACCGGCCGAGGTCGCGCAAGACGTTGCAACTCAGCTCAGCGAGTGTGGCGTTCATTCGATTCTGAACTTCGCCCAGACGGTGCTGCAGGTGGAGGGGGCCGACGTACGCCGGGTGGACCTTTCCACCGAGCTGCAGATACTCGGCTACTACCTGCGCAACTAGGCCGAAGCGGGCGCGTCCTCTTCGTCGTCCTCTAGACGGTTGAGCGCCACCAGGAAACCCGCGAAGAGAATCGCCGAGACCAACATCCAGGTCACCGGGATCAGTCGGATCTCCCATGCGTTGAGGCCTTCGATGTCTGCTTGCCGCGGCCCCCGGGGGGCATAGAGAACGAACAACAGGCTGTTGATCGTCGCCCATCCGAACACCCCTGCCCCTGCGATCAGGAAGCCCAGCCGTTTGCCGAGGTTCGTATAGAGCAGCAAGTAGCCGCTGCCGAAGAACACCAGGAAGGAGGCGGCGGTGAGCACAATCCCGGTGAAGGTGAGATTGGCCGAGAGGATTTCACGGAACAGTTCGCGCATCTCAGAACCCCTGTAGCGTTTCGCCGCGTAGGTAGTCGACTATCAGTTCCAAATCCTCCTGGGTCAGAACTTGGCCGAATCCGGGCATGTACCCTCGCCCCTGGCCGTTGACACCGTACGGCTTCCCGAGTTCCGATCCGACGGCGATGAAGTTGACCATATCGTCGGCAGACGAGAACTGAACGTTCGCCCGCCCATTCCACAACGCCGGACCTAGTGAACCGGATCCGGCCTCCTGCGTGTAGGCAACCCCAGCCGAATACCCGGCAGTGTGGCAGCGCGCACAGTAGGCGTTGTACAGGCCGACGGCTCGCTCGGCGTCGGCGACCTTGCCGTCGAACGTGGCTTCCGCCAATCCATCCACATCGACTCGCCACAACTCGTTGTCGCGCGCGTTGAGGAGATACTCGAGGCCCACCTGCGCTCTCGTCAGCAACTGTTCCTGATTCTCCGCAGTCGTGCGGAGGTTCGAGACCAGGGAACTGAGCGACGACACAGCCGTCCGAGCAGCCTGGCGATCAGAAACACCGAAGGTCGACTCCGGGTTGCTCGGGTCGAGCGGAACGGCGGTGATTGCCGTTCCACCAAACGACAGCCCGGTCGCGGAAGCTTCCGCCATCACCGCCTCAATCGCAGTTTCGGAATTGTCGGAGATACCGTCCGCATCGGTATCCCTTTCCGACCCGGCGGAATCGAGCGCAGCCTGCGCCCGCGCTAGATATCCCTCGGCGACCGGCAGCAAGGCCGGGGCAGCCTCGATCTCGGCAATGAGCAGCTCTTGACCGGCGATGGACTGCTCTACGCTCGTCGAGGCGTTGTCCAGCCGGTTGAGAGCGACGGTCACGCCGGTGTCGGCCTTCGCCAATGCCTCTTCCTGGCTGATCTGGATCGACCCCAGATAGGCGATGAGGTCCTCGATCTGCTGATCGTTCATGGGACCGTTACCTGCGAGGCCCCACGCCGGCATCGGGCTGTTCGCTCTTCCGTATACCAACCAGAACCGAATCTCGGCGGTGTCGTAGCGATAGAAGATGTCGTCGAGGGCAGGAGCGGCCCAACTCACAGAGATGTCGCTGCGTTTCTCAACATAGGAGGCTGCACCGCCGACGAACCCGGGGCCGTGACAACTCTCACAGGCGAACTCCTCGACTAGATGCGCGCCGCGCTCAACAGCCTCTTCCTCAAAAGCATGAACGAAACTCTCCTGCCGGTTTGGCTCGGTCAGGAAATAGAGAGGAAGCGAAACCGCCAGGATCCCCGAGAACACCACCGCAGCAGCCAGCCAACGGTCCAGGCGCCTGGTTTCCAGGAACTCGTCCGGCAAAGGTTGGCGGCGATTGGGCCCGGGGTCGGGGTTGTCCACCTTCTTAGTCAAGGTCGACATGATGTAGGCGAGCCACGAGACAACGGCCGCGGCAACGATGGCGATGATGAGGCTTCCGGACACCTACGCCTCCGCGCTCTCGATGGCTATACAGGAGGGTCCCTGTGGATATGACACCGACTTCTCAGGGGCACGAGGCGACTCAATGATCTGCCCCGTCCGAATGATGAACCGGCCGTCGCGCAGTTCGACAACAAAACGATCCAGGTTGCGGGGCGCCGGGCCGGAGTCGTACTCACCGGTGTAGTTGTACTTGGATCCGTGACACGGGCATTCGAATCCCTGCGATGTGCCGCACCAGGGAACGCGACAGCCGAGGTGAACGCAGCGCTGGAACAACGCCATGAACCCTCCTGCGGCCAGGCTCTTGTCGACAAACTGGCTGCTGTTCAGCTCTTCGTCGGTGATCGGCACTATGTAGGCCCTGGCGTCTGGCCGGAAGAGCGGGGTTATCGAACCGTCTGCCTGGAAGACCTGCGTCCGGATTTCATCGATCGTGCCCGCATCGATGTCCGATCCGAAGCCGCCCTTGAGCTTCGGCCACATGAAGGCCAACATGCCGCCGCCCATCGTTGCCAGGAAGGTCCCGAAAAGTGCCACTGTGGCTCTGTTGAAGAACTGACGGCGGGTCACTCCCGCCTCCTCTGGGGAGACCTCTTCTACCCGGAGGACCTCAATCGTCTCAACGGCGGCAGGTTCCTCAGGTGCTTCGACCGGCGGCTCTTCGACTTCGGCCACCGCTACCGCTCCAACGCTCACCGGAACTTGCGATCGATCCGAACGCCTCGCCCGTTCGTCCATCTCGGACCTCCAGTCGGTCGGAGTCCGACGTGAGGCAATGGAGAAGGCGGCCAGGGCGGCGAGTACCGCGACTGCAACAACTGCGATGAGGACAATCTGCGTCGCGGTCATTCGAAATTGATCCAATCCTTGAGGTCATCGAAGAAGATGCCGTCGGTCCATGGATAGGAGAAGTTGAAGCCCTTGCCGCGGAACAGCGTTCCGATGATCGTCAATGCGGCCGCCCCCATGATGAAGAATGTGTACATGAATATGGCGAACTTCCGATCAGTCGGATTGTTCGAGGGATTCCTATCGATGTAGGGGATAGCCATGAATCCGATGAGGCCGATGATTGTCGGCACCGTGACGCCGGCGATCTGGGGATCGAAATAGGTCAGCAACTCCTGCAGACCTAAGAAGTACCAAGGAGCTTTCGACGGGTTTGGTGTCACATTGGCGTTGGCAGCTTCCAGCAACGGGGCCTGGATCGCCACCGACATGATGATCAACAATGCGGTCACAGCCAGCAGAGCCACGAACTCGATCAACAGCAGATGCGGCCAGGTGCTGACCTTGTCGGTCGGCTCGGACTTGACCTGCTGAATGGCCTTCGCTTTGACGACCGTCAGCAGCCGCTGCGGGCGTACGTCCTTGGGGATTGTTGCGGTAGCTGCCGGAGCAGCTGGTGCCGCCGGGGCCGTGGCGGTGGCAGTAGGAGCAGGCGCAGCGGCAGCGGGTGCAGCGGCGGCAGAAGCAGGCACCGGCAGACCGGTCATCTCCGCGAACGCCACCCCAACATCGGTACCCTTCGCCTTGGCCTTCGCCTCCACACTCCGCCGGAACAACTTCTCAG
>CBDTUP010000283.1:0-4131 GCA_965363685.1 uncultured bacterium
CTGCAGCCCCGATCTGCACGACCGGGCCCTCACGACCGGCCGAACCGCCACCACCGAGCGTCAACGCGGTGGCGAGAATCTTGAACGGCACCGAGCGACTGGAGAGATATCCACCGTGAAGGGCGAGACCCGTTGCGGCCTCGGGGACCCCGTCACCCTCGACCTCGGGAGCGAAAGTTGAAGCGATCCACCATGCCCCCACAAATCCGAGCGGTATGGAAACGAGGAAGATCCAATCGCCGACGCCGCTCCGATCGGCCCCGTTCTCGACCAAATCACCAACGAACTCCACTGCCATGAAGAGAAGAACGGCGGCGATACCGACACCAACACCAACCAGGGCCGCCAGGGCCAGCGTCCACGCAGTGTCGCCTGTCTCTCCGGCAGCACGGCGGGAGGTCCGGTACACGCTCTTCAATCGGTCAAACATCCCGCCCAGCGTAGGCGGCTGTGCAAGTACTCGGATCCGAAGGCGGCAGGCATCCGGCCCGGCGAAGTCTCACAATGACGAAAGGTAGCGAGCATGACCGACACCCTCCATCCCGCAATTCGTCCCCTGGCATTCCTTCTCGGCACTTGGAAGGGTGCCGGCCGCGGCGACTTCCCGACCGCACACCCCTTCGAGTATGGAGAGGAGATGCGGATTGGCCACTCCTCCAAACCATTCCTGTTCTACCAGCAACGGACATGGAGCCCTGCAGAGAGCACGCCGCTTCACTCCGAGGCGGCTACTTCCGAATATCCGATGACGGAAACGTCGAGTTCGTAGCCGCACAGCCGACCGGCATCGCGGAAGTCCTGGTGGGGCCACTCAATGGAACGGGTTTCGACCTGCGCAGCACCGGTATTCTGCTCACTCCGACGGCCAAGGAAACGGTTGCAATTGGCCGGGACTTCACGATCAACGGCGATCGCCTTCGCTAGCGCCTGAATTTGGAGGCGGTGGGGGAGGCGTACGTCACTCATCTCGAAGCCGAACTGACGCGAGCCCCCTGACCGGGTCGAAGATCGGGAGAACCACTCCACTTCTAGGGAAATTCCGGTGAGTCGGCCAAACTGGTCGCAATGGCGGACGAATCTGGTCAAGACCGAATCCACCATCCGGTTTGGGACCCGCCCTGGTTGCGGGCTCTCTATACGCGCTGCCTCTGGGACGGTCGAGAGCGCACCAGCGGCTTGGAGTTCTGCTCGGAGAGCTGCTGGGAGATGTATGCGAACTGGGAACACGACACCGCCCGCCGCGACTTTGGCAGGGAACCGGTCCCAGGACGACACGACGAGCGTGTGGCTGTGCTCCCGGTCCGCACCCCCCGCCGCCCGTCGCAATAACCGTTTCTTGGGCAGTGCTGCGCAGCGTCGGTGGTGCGATCATGCCTAGACACAGAACCGGCTACATTTCCGTTGTGCAGTTGACCTCTCTTGCCAGAACTCTGGATCCGCGTCTCCCGTCGCACAGGACCGCCTTCTTGATCTCTGCGGCTGCAGGCGCGGTCGCATGGGGATTTGCCGGTCCAAACTGGTCCGACGGCCTCGGCGCAGGGTTCACAGCCGGGGTCGGCGCATTCCTGGCGTGGGCGATCGCCCGCGAACTCGACCCCGACCGCCCCCGCTCGGCTGCCATCAGCGGCATCTTCGCCGGAGCGGCGATCATCCTGGTCGGCGGAGTCTTGCTCCTACCCACGACTGTCGTTCTGGTCGCGGCCAGGGTGCTCCACAGATCTACCGGACTCCCACCGACGGTATTTGACCTCATCGCCTTGCCGGCGATTGCCTTTGTGGCAGGTACATCCATCGTTGGATGGTCGACCGGTCTCGCCCTCGCGTATGCCGTCGCTCGAGACCATCGGCTTCCTGATCCGGCGCCGCGACGCCAGCTAGTCGCAGCCTTCTTGATTGCCGGCGCGGCCACCGCAGCTACCGTCATCAACAGTCCGACCGGGTCCTGGGCTGCGCCATCCTGGTCGGAGTGGCTCATCCTTGTCATCGGCCTAGCCGCCGGTATGAGCCTCAAGATCTATGCACCCCGGTCGACTGCAGACCACACCGGCGCACCGCTCGAGATCCGAAGGCTGCAGAGCGCGCGTTTGGGAACGATCGGCACAGGAGTATTTGCGTTACTGATCACCGGAGGCGCCGGCATTGCGGCCCTGTCTCCTGTGTGGGCCGCGCTGACAGGCGTGGCCGTCTGGGACCGGGTCGGTCCTGATGAAGTCGACCACGTTGCAGGTGCTACTGAGTGATCTCGAAGGTGCTCTCTATGTTGGCGGTAGCCGACAGCATGGTGTAGGCCGAGCAGATCTTGTTGTCGCTCAACCAGATAGCTCGCTCGAGGCGACGGGGGTCGACGTCGCCGACGACCCGGTAGTGAAGAGCAATGTCGGTCCAGATGCGCGGCGGTTCAGCTGCCCGCTCGCCGGACACGTCGACTTCCAGCGAAGAATACTGCTGGCGCATCTTGTTGAGCATCTCCACCACATTGATGGAGCTACACGTGGCTAGGCCGACCAGGAGCAATTCCATTGGTCCCGGCCCCGACTGGACCTCAGCCGATCCTCCCTCGACTCGAATGTCGTGGCCGGAGCGGGTACGTACGTCGAAGGCGATGCCTTCGTCATGTATTGCGGTAACGATCTTCTGCATGCCCACAGTATGGCGGAGGGCCGGGTGCCCTGATTCGGGTGCCGTTCGACCCCTTGGGGTCGCTGCGGGATGGTAGGACGATGGAATCACATGGAGGCCGAGAACCGGCGTCCAAGGCCGAAAGGACGGCTGCGGTGATCACCGAAGGTGAGTTGAATCCGCTGAGGGTGGCAAGCCATCAGTTCGATCTGGCGGTTCCCTTTCTCGATCAATTCCTTCAGTCAAATGGAATGCGGGATTGGCTATTCGAACCAGAGCAAATAGTCCGACTTGCGCTGCCGGTCCGCATGGATGACGGCCGCGTCGAGGTATTCCGCGGCTATCGGGTCCTGCACTCGACCGCGCGCGGTCCCGGCAAGGGTGGATTCCGATTCCATCCGAGTGTGAACGAAGAAGAGGTCCGAGCACTGGCTGCATGGATGACCTGGAAATGCGCCCTGCTCGACGTTCCCTTTGGAGGAGCAAAGGGAGGTGTGGCCTGCGACGCGCGCGTGCTGTCTGAGGGCGAGAAGGCCCGCGTCACCAGGCGCTACGTCTCGGCTCTCGGAGACAACATAGGACCACATACCGACATCCCGGCTCCAGATCTGTATACGGATCCTCAGACAATGGCATGGGTGTTCGACACCTATTCAATGATGCACCCGGGCGAGAACTGCTTCCCGGTCGTCACCGGCAAGCCTCTCGACCTCGGCGGATCGCTTGGTCGCGACAGCGCCACCGCAATGGGAACGCTGTATGTAACACAGCACTTCCTCGAACTCGGAGGTATACCCGGCCTCACCAATCTCGACGGAGCCGACGTCGCCATCCAAGGGTTCGGCAATGCCGGGCGATGGGCAGCCAAGTTGTACGACGGGGCGGGTGCACGAATCGTGGCCGTGAGCGACTCTCGCGGCGGGATCTTCGATCCGAACGGGCTCGACATCTCCCGAGTGGAAGCCCACAAGGACGCGACCGGGAGCATCGTTGATTTCCCGGGAACCAAACCGCTTGCATCTCGAGAAGTGCTCGAGGTCCCGTGTGACGTTCTCATCCCCGCGGCGATGGAGAACCAGATCCTCGAATCAAACGCCGGGCGAATCCAGGCTCGGCTCGTGGTGGAGGCTGCCAATGGTCCGACTACACCGGAGGCTGATTTGATTCTCCAATCCCGCGGCATCACCGTTCTACCCGACATCCTCGCCAACGCCGGCGGAGTCGTCGTTAGTTACTACGAGTGGGTGCAGAATCTCCAGAACCAGCAGTGGGAAGAACACGAAGTTCAGGACAAGCTCCGCAAGAAGATGTATCGGGCCACGAACAAAGTGGTCACCACCAGAGCCGCGCTGATGGACTCTATCGACCACTATCGGAATCAGTGGGCCGCGCTCAATCCCGACGATCCGACACTCGAGGCGCCGACTATCCGCGTGGCGGCGTACGTCCTCGCGGTCGGTAGATGCACCGATACGCTTCTCGAAAGGGGTATCTGGCCGTAGAGGTTTAAGG
>CBDTUP010000284.1:0-4098 GCA_965363685.1 uncultured bacterium
TGAATCAGTCCAACCTGAAGCAGGAACGGCTCGTATGCATCTTCAACAGTCTCAGGTTCTTCTCCGACTGAGATCGCCAACGTCGACAAACCCACAGGCCCGCCTCCAAATTTGGAGACGATGGCAGTTATGATGGCTCGGTCGACCTTGTCCAGCCCCAGATCGTCGACCTCGAATATCTCCAAGGCTTTGGAGGTGGTCCCGTCGTCGACTACGCCGTCTGCACGCGCGACTGCATAACCGCGGACTCGAGCCAGAAGGCGATTGGCGATTCGGGGTGTTCCGCGACTTCGCTCGGCGATCATCCGAGCTCCGCCGTCGGTGATCTCGACATCGAGAATCCCAGCAGATCTATGGACAATCACTTCTAGTTCGTCGGCGTCGTAGTAGTCGAGTTTGTCGACGATTCCGAAGCGGTCGCGTAACGGTGCAGTGACCTTGCCCTTCCGTGTTGTCGCGCCGACCAGCGTGAACCTCGGAAGATCGAGCCTGATCGATTGGGCCGAGGGCCCCTTGCCCAGGATGATGTCGAGCTGGAAGTCTTCCATCGCCGGATAGAGCACCTCTTCCACCGTGCGCGGAAGCCGATGGATCTCGTCGACAAAGAAGACATCGCCGTGTTCGAGGTTGGTGAGCATCGAGGCCAGGTCCCCCGGTCGTTCCAGCGCGGGACCGGAGGTTATTCGAAGCTTCGTACCCAACTCGTTGGCGAGGATGGTGGCAAGCGTGGTCTTTCCAAGGCCGGGCGGGCCCGAGAGCAGAACATGATCAAGCGGCTTCTCGAGCTTGGAGGCGGCCTCGATAGAGATCCCCAACCGGTCCTTCAGCTTCACCTGGCCGACGAAGTCTGCCAGATGGCGCGGTCGCAGGCTCAATTCTGCGACGACCTCTTCTTCGCCGACGGGATCTGCCGTCAGGACTCGCTCTTCCCTCATATCTGCCGTCCCAGCGCCTTGAGGGCCACACGCAGCTGCTCCTGCAAAGGAGCTTCCGCGGGGATCTCAGCTATTACTTCGCGGATCTCGGACGGTCCGTATCCCAGCCCCTCCAGCGCCTCTCTCACGCGACCGGATTCGGTTGTGCCCACCACCGAAGTCACATCAGCATCGACCAGCTTCGGCTTGAGCTCCAACAGGAGCCGTTGTGCGCTACGTTTGCCGATACCCGGCACGACGGTCAGCGCATCAACGTCCTCATTGATGACTGCGCGGTGCAACTCCGTGACCTGCATACTTCCCATGATCGCCATGGCGACTTTCGGTCCAATGCCGGAGGTCGCCAACAGCAACCGAAACATGTCCCGACCCTGCTCATCCATGAATCCGAACAGCGTCATCGCGTCCTCCCGCACGTGAAGGTGGGTGTGAACAGCGATTTTCTCGCCAATCGCCGGGAGGGAACCCAGGGTCTGCGGCGTCACCGCGATCTCGTAGCCGACCCCTCCAACGTCCAGCATCACGCCCTCACTGCGCCGGCCCACGATGGTGCCTCGTAGTCGACCGATCATTTCGGAACCTGCGCAGTGAGCCGATAAGCCTGCAGATGGCAGAGAGCGACGGCCAGCGCATCCGCTGCATCCGCCGGCTTTGGCAACTCGGTAAGGCTCAATCGCTGCATGACCATCCGCTGGACCTGCCCTTTGTCCGCCCTACCGTATCCGGCTACCGCAGATTTGACCTGGGTGGGCGTGTATTCGTGGACCGCGAGACCGGCAGCTGCCGCAGCCAGCAGCGCTACCCCGGAGGCCCGACCAACTGCAATAGACGTCTGGAGATTACGGTTGGTGAAGACTTGCTCGATAGCGACGGCATCGGGGCGATGTTCGGAGATTACCTCCGCCAGGTCTGCGTGGAGTTCGAGCAGCCGCTGCTCGATGGGGTCGGCGACTGCCGTCCGGATCACTCCGACGGTCCGCAATCGCGGCCCGTCGGCGGTTCGCACAACCACCCCGTATCCGGTTGTCGTCAAGCCGGGGTCTATTCCTAAAACGAACATATGTACGACAGCCTACCTGTTGACCCTGACGCAACCGAGCCTTTGTGTAAACACCCTCGGGCGGCGACCGAACGCCAGCACACTCACCGGCCGATCACTCGCTGAGCGCGGCCATGACCTCATCGGGAATGTCGAAGTTGGCATATACCTCCTGGACGTCGTCCAGGTCTTCGAGAGCATCGATGAGCCGCAGCACCTTGCCGGCTCCCTCTCGATCGAGAGGTACAGTCGTGCTGGGAAGTTGCGTCACATCGGCCGAGTCGATGGTCACTCCGGCAGTTTCGAGCGCTTCCCTAACCTCGGGCATATCGCTGGGTGGAGTAATCACCTCAAAAACGCCGTCCGAATCTCTTATGTCTTCGGCCCCCGCATCTAGCGCCGTCAGCATGATCGCTTCCTCGTCACCCGAGACAACGATGTAGCCCTTCTGCTCGAAGAGGTATCCCACCGAACCTGGTTCCCCGAGGTTGCCATTGTTCCTGGTCATCGTCGAGCGCACGTCTGAGGCGGCCCGATTCCGATTGTCCGTGAGTACGTGAATGTATACGGCCACTCCTCCGGGCGCGTAGCCTTCATACCAGACCTCTGAGAAGTCGACAGCGTCGGCTCCTTCGCCGGATCCCCGCTTGACCGCCCGCTCGATATTGTCGTTCGGCATCGAAGCGGCCTTGGCCTTGGCGATGGCGGTCGATAGCGTCGGGTTCATGGCCGGATCGCCGCCGCCTTGCCGAGCCGATGCCTCGATAGCCTTGGCGAGTTTGGCGAAGAGCTTGCCACGGGCTGCGTCTTGGCGGCCCTTTCGATGTTTGATGTTGGCCCACTTTGAATGACCGGCCATCAGCGCTCCTCCCGCATCGTCAGCAACATCTCATGAATACGTATGTCGTCGGTCAACTCTGGATGAAACGCGCAAGCGAGGATATTGCCCTGACGCACCATCACGGTCTGCTCATCGTAGGTGGCAAGGATCTCCACTTCCGGACCAATCTTGACGATCTGCGGGGCTCGAATGAACACACCCACGAAGGGAGCGGCCAGCCCGTCGACCGCGATCGGCGTCTCGAAGGAATCGTTCTGACGTCCGAACGCGTTACGCGCTACCACGACGTCGAGGCTCTCCAACTGGGGAGGACTGTCCCCAACGGCATCCATAGCAAGGAGTATCAGCCCGGCGCAGGTTCCGAATGTGGGCAGACCTCCGGCGATCACCCTGCGGAGAGGATCGATGAGGCCATACAGCGTCGCCAGGCGCCCAATCGTTGTTGATTCTCCGCCGGGAATCACCAGTGCGGAGATACCTTCGAGATCCTCAGGTCGACGAACCTGAACCGAATTCGCTCCTGCCCGCTCGATGCTCTGTTGATGCTCTCGAAAGTCGCCCTGGAGGGCGAGAACACCGACCGGACCCATTCTCACCAGCCTCGCTCAGCCAGTTGCACGTCGAGATCGGCTATCTCCTGGCCCGGCATCGCTTCACCCAGACCGCGAGAAACCTTCACGAGTTGATCTGGATCGTTGGCGTAGGTTGTCGCCTCGACGATTGCCTTGGCTCTCGTCGACGGATCCGCACTCTTGAAGATGCCGGAACCGACGAACACGCCGTCGCAACCCAGTTGCATCATCAACGCCGCGTCGGCGGGAGTTGCCAGGCCCCCGGCGGCGAAGTTCACCACCGGCAGTTTGCCGGTCTCAGCGATCTCCTGGACGAGGTCGAATGGCGCTCCCATGTCACGAGCAGCCGACATAAGTTGCTCGGGTGCGAGCCTCGATAGCGTGCGAATCTCGTTGGTCATCTGCCGCATATGGCGAACGGCCTCGACAACATTGCCCGTACCGGCTTCGCCCTTCGTGCGAATCATCGCCGCGCCTTCGCCAATCCGGCGGAGGGCTTCACCGAGGTTTCTCGCCCCACAGACGAAGGGAGTGACGAAAGCCCACTTGTCGATGTGGTGTTCTTCATCCGCCGGTGTGAGCACTTCGGATTCGTCGATGTAGTCGACATCCATCGCCTGGAGGATCTGGGCCTCAACGAAATGCCCGATCCTGACTTTCGCCATCACAGGAATGCTCACAGTCTCCATGATCTCTTCGATCATGGCGGGG
>CBDTUP010000285.1:0-4084 GCA_965363685.1 uncultured bacterium
CAGGCTTGGGTCTGCCCGCCGTTCCGATTGGCCTACCCGATCTCGACGAACTCTGAGCCACCGCCCGGCAGCAACACAACGTCGTCCGTATCGACAGAAACACGGACCATTTGATCCTCGGTGAGCAGCGGTTTGGCCGGCACATTCAGGGCCAGCTGCCGGTCCCCGATCTGGACCCTGCACCGCTGGTGGGCCCCGATGAAGTGGCGTCCAACGACTCGACCTTCTCCTAGTTGTTCGACACCCGAACCGTCGATCCGCAGGTGTTCCGGTCGAATAGCGAGCCCGACGGGAACTCCCGGCGCGGCGTCACCCTGCACAAGTAAGACCCCGAAGGCCGTCTCTACCGACACCCGGCCACCGGACGATTGCCCGGCTACCCCTTCGACCAGATTGCTGTCACCCATGAACGTCGCCGAGAAGCGCGTCGAAGGGCGGAGGTAGAGCCGATCGGGCGGCCCCTGATCTTCTATCCGGCCGTCTCGCAAGACCACGATCGTGTCGGCGAGGCTCATCGCCTCCTCTTGATCGTGGGTCACGTGCACAAACGTCGTGCCGAGGGTCCTCTGAATCTCGCTCAGCTCATCTTGCATCTGCCGTCGCAACTTGAGGTCGAGGGCGCCGAGGGGCTCATCCAGGAGCAGAACTCGAGGTTCGATGACGACAGCCCTGGCGAGAGCGACCCGCTGTCGTTGTCCGCCGGACAGCGAAGCTATGTGGCGATCGCCTGTGCCCGGCAGGCCCACAAGTTCCAGCGCCTGCTCCACCCGGCCGGCCCGCTCATCGCCCTTGATCCCGTGCATCGAAAGCCCGAAGCCCACGTTCTTGGCAACGGTCATGTGTGGAAACAGGGCGTAATCCTGAAACACTGTTGTCGTGGGCCTTCGAACCGGCGGCAAATCGGTGACGTCGGACTCATCCACATAGATCCGGCCTTCGGTGGGGGCGGTGAACCCACCGAGAATGCTGAGAAGAGTCGTTTTGCCGCTGCCGGACGGGCCAAGGATGACCACGTACGATCCAGGAGCGATTTCCAGGTCGACGTTGTCCAGAGCGGCGGTTGCGCCGTAGAGCTTGGTGATCCCCTTGATCGTCAGCTGTGCACCGCGGATCATCGCCTTCTCTCCAGTCTTCGCCTAATGACGGCATAGGTGACAACGAGCATCCCGAACGACAAAGCGAACACGATAGTCCCGGCCGCGTTCGTCTTCGGATTGAGCCCGGTTCGGAGAGCCGACCAGATCTCGACCGGAAGGGTCACCTCGAATCGGGTGAGCAAGAGGGCGATGACGAACTCATCCCAGGAAAGGGTGAACGAAAGGAGGAACGCTGCGAGCAGACCCGGCGCAAGGATCGGGACCGTAACGAGTCCGAGCACTTGTAGCTCTCCCGCGCCGAGGTCTCTGGCGGCCCGTTCGAAGCGTTCTTGCCGTTCGCTCATCTGGCTCAAGATGATCGCAAAGGCAAGCGGGAGATTGATTACAACATGACCGATCGTCACGGTGACGAGGGACCTTCCAATACTCAGTTCGCTGAAGGTGAGAGAGAGGCCCAGCCCGATGACGAGGTAGGACACGCCGAGCGGAGCGATCAGATATGCGCGCAAGAACTGGGCACCCTTGGGTCGATATCGTGCCAGCCCGTAGGCGGCGAGGAATCCGAGCAGGGTGCAGATGGTGGCCGACACCACGCCGACCAGAGCCGAGTTGCCGAGTGCCGACATCATCCGACCATCGGCGAACAGAGCCTCGTACCAACGAAATGACAATCCGCGCAGCGGCGGTAGAGCTATGGCGCCGTCCTGAAATGAGAACAAGATGAGCGATAGGACCGGCAGCAGAATGAATCCGAAGATCGCCACGACGTAGGAGGTTCGGAAGACGTTGCCCAGGTGCTTCATTCGCTGTCCAATGTGAGGCGTTTCGCCGAGACGGCGTACACCGCTATCACGATGACGAGGAGGACCACGCTCAGCGCCGCAGCCAGCGGGAAGTCACCGCGCCTCTGGACCTGCAACATGATTGCCTGCGGAAGAAGCAGCTCTTGGCCGCCGCCGAGTATCTGGGGAGTTATGAAATCCCCGATCGCCAGCACGAACGTGAGGAAGGCTCCGACAACGACGCCCGGCATGCTCAAGGGCAAAGTGATCCGGAGGAAGGTCACGGGTCCGGACGCCCCCAAGTCCCGGGCAGCTTTGCGGTAGGAGTCGGGGATCTGGGTCAGGCTTGCATAGATGGTCAGCGAAACGAGCATCGTGAAGAAGTGCACGAATCCGATCACCGTTGCGAGCCGGGTGTTGGCGAGAGCGATCGGATCCGAAAGCAGGCCGGTGGACATCATCGTCTGATTGACGACCCCGTTCTTCGCCAGCACCAGCAGCCAGCTATATGAGCGGACGACGTACGAAGTCCAGAACGGCAGCACCGCCAGCAACAGCAGGGGGCGTTGCCACCGTGGAGGAACCCGGTAGGCCAGGATGTAGGCGAACGGGTAGGCAACGAGAATGCTCACCACCACCGTGATGAAGACCACTTCCAGTGAGTTCCTCAGTGATTCGAGAAAGACCGGTTCCTCGAAGATGCGCTGGTAGTTGTAGAGACTGGGGGAGGTGTCGATCGAACCACCGACCCGGCGGAACAGGCTGTAGGCGATCACCATCCCCATCGGAGCCAGGAAGAAGATGCTCGTCCAGATAAGGGCTGGACCCGTGAGGGTCCAGCCCTTTCGTTGAGGCGTCGCTGCTGCGGTCAACCCTGCAGGAACCTCGTCCAGACGTCGAGCATGGCGGCGTCCAGGTCGGCGTCGGGGATGAAGTAGGGGTGCGAGTTACCAACGAAGCCGTCTTGTTCGTCCCAGCGGAGAATCGACTTCTCTGCATCGGTCAGGTCTGCCTTGGAGTTCGCCGGCATCGCCCAGTAGCAGGAAGAGGTGGCCAGGCGGGCCTGCCCTTCCGGGCTCACGATGTACTGCACGAACTTGGTCGCCATATCCTTTTTGTCCGAGTCGGCAAAGACGCCGATCGCCTGCTGCCAACGAATCCCGCCTTGATTCGGAAGGATCCAGTCGAAGGCCGGGTTCTCGGCGTTGAGCACACCAGTCACGAACTCACCGCCGCCGACGATGATGTCGACCTCGCCGGTGGCCAGTGCCGTCTGGGTGGTCACCACGTCTCCAATCAGGGTGACATGCGGTTTCAGGTCCATGAGACGTTGCTCGATGGCCGGGAGATCGTCGACCGTGAGGTCTGCGGGTTTGATTCCGAGGCTGATCGCCACCTGCTCCATGACCGGGATGTAATAGTCGTAGACGGCGATGCGCCCTGAATACTCGGCATCCCACAACGACTCGACGTCGCGCATGGCATCCACGGATACGTTGTCGCCGTTGAATGCGATCGTGTTGTAGCCGAACTTCTCTGGAACCGCGTAGAGCTTGTCATTTTGGTAGTGCGTTCCGGGAAGATCGACGTCGGCGAAGAAGTCGTCCCACGGGTAGTCGTCGGCATCCAGCTCGGCTAGGAGTCCGGCTTCCACCACCCTGGGCACGTCAACAGAGTCGACAACGAAGACATCCCAGTCGCCGGGCTGCGACTGCTCGATGAGTCCCAAAGCGACACCGGTACCGTCGTAGTCTTTGACGTTCACTGTGACGTTGTTGGCCTCCTCGAACGGTTGTAGCAAGGCGGGGTCGGTGTGATCGCACCAAACGAGTGCGTTGAGTTCGGTTGGTTCGCTGTCGCCACAGGCGACGGCAACGAGCATGCAGGCGAGGACTACTACGGCAAATTGCATGAGCTTGCGGCGATTCGTCATTACTTCCTCTCATGAGCCCCGCTGGGGCTCTTCGTGTGGTTCGATAGGGTACCTTCGGCCGGCCAAGGCTTCATAACCTAGAGCCGGAGTCTGATTCTGCTTGGATCGTAGACGAGGTTCGGCCCGGTTTGTCCAGATGAGAACTCGCGCCAGGGCATCGATGTCCTGCTCGTCGTTGTAGCCGGCCAGTGAGACTCGAATACGTCTGTTGCGGGCTACAGGGGCCGCTTGGAGCTCCCCGCCGGGCGAAGTGCTCCAGATGAGGTCGGGAC
>CBDTUP010000286.1:0-4080 GCA_965363685.1 uncultured bacterium
TTTCCTCGCCGAGGATGAGGCAACGTAGCTCACCTGGCAGGCGGGCCAGAAATCGCCGGGGATGTTTCCGGTGACGGCGGTGCCCAGCCCACCCGTCGTCCCCGCCACCCGCTGATCCCGGACGCCGCTGCGGAGCGTCAGGACCTACGGTACCCAGGTCGTTCGACTCTTCACGGCTGCACCTCTTGGACGGACAATGAGGGAGGAGGTCGGATGCATCGGACACTGATACGCAGTCTTTGCGTTGCTCTGTCGATGGCGTCGTGCGGGTCGCCTGATCCGGCATCGTTGGTGGGATCATCCGGGACGCACACCACGGCGACTCCAGTGACCGAGGCCCCAGCGTCGACCGAACCGACCAGTGCGGCGACGACCACAACGACCGTCATATCGACTGCATCAGGTGAAGGTGTGTGGACAGGTCGGGAGGTGGAACTCCGGCGACCGCCGGGGAGCGAATCCGTGCCTGGCCAGCTCAACGACGTCCTCCAGACGGTGGTGTGGGTTGACGGCCACGAGTCGGGGCTGTGGACCTGGGACACGCCGGGTTACGGCATCTACCTGGTTGGGGAGGGTCCCAATCCGCACCGGGCCCAATGGGAGGCCGAAGCCACTCCCGATGCGCCACCCCCCGAACCGATCCCCATCGAGGAAGGAACCATCAACGACCTGATGCTGTGGTCGTTGACCACCCTGGAGGAGTACCCCGACGGGTCGGGAGGCAGCTACCAGATCTCGGACTGGCAGCCGATACGTCTCATGGAAACCGAGGACTTCGCTTTGACTACGTCGCAGTGCTACTACAAGGACGGGCGTCCCGCCCGGTTGTTTGGCTGGATCTCCCGTGCGGACGCATCTGCGGGGGTACCGGAAAGCGGTGATCCCGACCCCATTGAACCCTGGCTCGCATTCGAACTCGTGTCGACTCCCGAAGGGACAAGAATCACTGGTGTAGATTCACACACCATGCGTTGCAGTCCTTGATCTGTCCAGGACAATCCCTCAACCACCCGAGGACTGCTCCCGGTTCTCCCAATCGGCAAATGCGATGAAGGCGCTGATCATTTCGACCCTGAGGTCTGCTGCGTCGGCATCAAAAATGAAGAGCCACGACCCGTCAGAAGCCGCCCACCTAGGACCGAAGTCGTTCTCTTCTTCGAACGGCGGTTTCATCCACAGCAGGTCACTGCCTGAGCCGACCGCACTCTGCTGGTGCTCTCAGTGCTATTGGTTGGTGGCTTCGGCAAAGGCGTGGACCAGTTCGGTACGGAATTCGGCGGTGTCGGCGACGGCGAAGAAACGCCAAGACCCCTCAGGGTCCGCCCACACCAGAGCGAAGACATCGACCTGGTTTTCGGGTGCCGGACCGGCGGCGATCCAAATCAGTTCGCCGTCGGGATCAAGGGCCAGCAGGAACAGGCCAGAAGCCGCCAGTCGTGCGGAAGCCAAAAGAGAGTCGAAAGGACCGACACAGCACTAGAGCTGCAATCACGCCGACGCCCGTGAATACCCGCTTCCAGAAGGCTTTCGAACGGTCCGACATGCGAGCAGAGTAGACGACCGGATGTGTCGAGGTTTGGTGAGGGTTGTGAACCGGCCATCCGCCCAACGGCACCTAACTGCGGTCTTGGTGTCCGGTGCAGGGTTGCTGTGTTGAGAGACGCTGCCATCTTTCAGGAACCCAGCGGTACCGTCTCAACCCACAAGACCGACAGACCAGTTTCACTCTAGGGCCGCCTCCTTCTCCACTCGCCCACAAGGTTCTGACCTCAGGTGAGTGTCCAACATCGGCAAGGGCGTCGATCAGCGCCTGATGTTTCGTTTCGAACTTCCGTCTCTTGTTGAACATGAGACGATCAGCGGCACTGAAATACTCTGGTTGCCCACCTCGATCCTCGGTCACGTCTAGAAACTACCGTATAGCGGGGAGGTCGCGCCTATGGAGAGCATCCATCCGAGATTGGACGAAATGGAAAGCAGATTTGGCTGGAGCCGTGGGATGAAGACTGAGACCGGTGTCATCGCTGTGGACAGGGAGGCTCGCACAACAGTCGACGGTCGTACTGTCAACTTCCTCTGCTATCGGTATCGCCGGGAGGGTCTCAGGTGGGACTGTGGTGCAATGTGGAGTGCTGCGATGTCCAAGCGGCAACGCAAAGAAGCCAAGAAGAAGGCAGCCGAACTCGTCGCACTGACGCTCGATCCGGCGGCAAGAGCAGTTCTGGAATCGAGTCAACACCCCTCACACGTCACGGTTGAGGATGGATTCAACCTGGGGACCGGTGGAATCGGCTACGGGGCTGTGGGCGAGCCACCACCAGCCGAAGCGATTGTGACCCTTGCTGAACTGTTGGCTGCGATGGCCGCCAAGATTGAGTTCTTCCTTGGCACCTCGAAGGGAGGTAGCGGTGAAGCAGTCTGATGCGCTTTGGTTTGTTGTTCTCGCCCTGGTCCTCGGACTTCCGATGCTGAGCTTGTTCACGACCGGGATTCGGAAGGTGAGATTCCTTCAGCGAGAAGGGGTCCCGGCCAAAGGCCTGGTCGTCAAGACCAGAGCAACCCAGTACGGCAGCTATTCGGTTGTTGAGTTCACTGGGCCGGATGGAGTGACCCGCAAGTTCAACGCCAAGGGCTCAGTGTCGGGTGAGGTGGACATCGTCTACGACCCAGACAAACCGAAACACGCCGTGGCGGTCCGAAACCTCGCAGTGACGTGGCGGGATTGGTTTGGTGTGGTGTTCTTTGCGGCGGTCTTTCTTGGGTGGCTAATCGCTGCCCTCGTTGTTGCATTGAAGTATTAGATCTGCCGTCGCAGTTGGGAGTCCCATCACAAGGCGGTGCTGTGCTCGCTTGACGTAGCATTTCAAGGAACATCCCCGCACCCTCGCCCTGTTAGGCCACGCCGCTCGCTTCGCGAAGGTGTCGTTTCGACGCTACTTTCGGCATCTTCCCTGGAGGCCACACCCCGCTCGACAGAGTCCCGGAGATCGTCGCGTACCTACTCGACGCAGCCGGACCCGGCTGAGGCTCACCGTCGGACACGAGGTTTGGATCAAGACAAGGGATCACCTGTATCGCCGTTGGTCAGGCTCGATGCAGGCTTGCTCGTCGTGGCGCTACGACAGGGCGATCGCCTAGCCTTGCGATCCCCCCACCAACGAGTAATCCGTGACCGAGCTGCAACCAGATCTTGAGTTGACGATTACCGAGGCCGAGCGTTTGCTCGAGGCCTGGCTGGCCGGTCCAGTCGTCTGTTCGGAAATCCGGCGACTAGAGGGCGGGATGGTGAACACCGTACTGCAGCTGGAGTTCGACCGGCCGCCTCATCGAGCGGTGGTCAAGCTACATGGCAGCGGCGGCGAGGCCTTTGCTGCCGAAGCCCGGTCGCTCGAGTATCTCCGCGCCGAGACTGCCTGTCCTGTTCCCGCCGTTTATCTGCAGGACAGCTCCGCTCGCCTGATCCCGCACGCCTTCTTGCTCATCGAGCGCGTCCCGGGCGTCTGCCTCAAGGGCCTCGATCTCGAGCCGAACGTTCGAGCCGACATCGACGCGCAGCTCGCAAAGGTGCTCGGTGAACTACACAACCACAAGGGCACCAGATGGGGTCGCATCGACATCGATGAGGGGTGGGAGGATTGGGCCGCCCTCTTCGAAGCACGCCTCCGCGGAGCGCGCGCCCATCCGGCGGTGGCAGAGCGGCTTTCGCCGCTAGTGCTCGTTCGAGTAGACGAAGCTGTTGATCTCACCCGAACGATGCTTCGCGACTCCGGTACGCCAAGCCTTGTCCACGGAGATATCTGGGACGGCAACATGATGGTAGATCTCGAGGAGGGGCGCTGGCAGCTGACCGGCCTGCTGGACCCCACCCTTCAGTTCGCCGATGTGGAGTTCGAGCTCGCATACCTCGAGGTGTTCGATGTGCCGCGCGCGGCTTTCTTCGCCGCCTATGCCGACCATCAGACGCTGCGTCCCGGCTATGAGCACCGTCGCCTCATCTACTGGCTGTATACCGCGCTCGTACACGTTGCCTTGTTTGGTGACGAGTTCTTCTGTCACTTCACCGCGCAAACCGCTGACAGC
>CBDTUP010000287.1:0-4070 GCA_965363685.1 uncultured bacterium
GTCAACGCTATGACCGTGTTGTAACGGAAAGTGGCCAACAAGATCACGATTCCAACGAAAATCCCGGCGACGGCCAGCCGCACGCTCCAACGGCTCATCCCGCGTCCCGAGATGTTCCGGACCGCGTGCGCTAGATCCGGGTCTTCCTCGTAAAACTGGCGTTCAATCTCGGCCAGTATCTGTTGCTCTCTGTCGTCTAGTGGCATGATCTTCCTGGGCATTACCCTTTGGCGCCCTCATTATACGATGGAGTGACCCTATGAGTCAGCCCGTTCATCCCTAACAGGATCCGACAGCCTTGCCGGCCCGACGGCATCTACCCCGAACCGGCCTCGAACCTTCGACACTGCATCGGCCAGATCGTCCCACGTGGCAGGGCGGTCCGTGGCGAGCTGATGCGGAGCGTCGCTCTCATCCAACGACGACAAACCGACGCCCAGGAGCCGGACCGGCCGGCCATTCACTTCAGCCCCTGCCAGCAGCTGAAGAGCCGCCTTGTAGATGTCCCGACCGACGTTGGTCGGCGACTCCAGAGTCCTGCTGCGACTAGTGGTTGTGTAATCCGAGAACCGCACCTTCAAGGAGACCGTTCGTCCGGAGAATCCCGCTTTGCGCAGCCGATCTGCAACCCGTTCTGAGTGACGGAGCAGCTCGGCCTGTATCTGATCCTCATTCTCGATATCGACGCTGTAGGTCTCCTCGACCGAGATTGATTTGGCCTCCCCGCCTCCTTCCACAGGCCTTTCATCAATGCCGTGAGAGAGCCGGTGAAGATGATGCCCCAGGCTCGAGCCCACCCGGCGCCGGAGAGTCTCGAGAGGAATCTCGGCGAGATCACCGATGGTGACCACTCCGAGTTTCTCGAGTTGGGCATACGTCGCCTCGCCGACCCCCCACAGTTTTCGGACGGGAAGCGGATTGAGAAAATCTCGGATTCCAGCTTCCGGTACGTGCAGAAGGCCATCTGGTTTGGCCTCGGCCGACGCCAACTTTGCGAGGAACTTGTTTGGTGCGATACCGGCTGAAGACGGCAGCCCGAGTTCACTTCGGATCGAAGCGCGCATGTCTCCGGCTATCCGAACCGGATCGGGATAGTGGTGCCGGAGGCCAGAGACGTCGAGAAATGCCTCGTCGATCGATAGGCCCTCGAGTAACGGTGAGAAGCGCCGGAGGATTTCAAAAACCTGCAGACTCAACCTTCGATACTCTGAATGGTCGGGTGGGACGATGATCAACCGAGGACAGGTGCGCCGCGCACGGCTCATCGGCATCGCCGACCTGACTCCGAACGCGCGCGCCTCGTAGGAGGCCGAGGCCACCACGCCCCTCGGACCTGCTCCCCCCACCGCCACCGGGCAGCCGATCAGATTCGGCTGTCGGAGACGCTCCACCTCCACAAAGAACGCGTCCATATCGAGGTGAATGATCGGCTCACTGAAACGCGGTGGTTCGGTCACACCCTGGACGATACCGCTCCTCCGCTCCGGCAACCACGATGTGCAAACCAACCGCATTTACACTCCGGCCATGGCATCGATGGTTCATCTAATCCGGCACGGCGAGGTCTACAACCCGAAGCACCTGGTCTACGCCGATCTGCCGGGATTCGGATTGAGTGAATCTGGCCGCCTCCAGGCGAAGGAGGCCGGACGCTACCTCGCATCGAGTCCGGTGGTAGCGGTCTGGTCGTCTCCTCTGGAACGAGCAATCGAGACCGCCCATCTAATCGCCTCTAGGCACCGCCTTCATGTCCGAGTTGACGCGGAGCTAACCGAATGGCATCTCTCGGGTCGCTGGGCGGGCGTGCGGTGGGAGGAGCTACCGACTCGAATGCCGGGCGAGTTGGAGGCATATCTAGAACATCCGTGGGATTTGAGCTTCACGCCTGAGACCCTGGTCGCGCTCGCCGAGCGAATTGCAGGAGTCGCGACCCGGCTCGACGCTTCCCATCCCCATGGGGATGTTGTCATCGTCGGTCATCAGGATCCGATCCATGCCGCCCACCTTCACCTAACCGGTGCGGACCCGAGACTTCAACATAGGAACAAACCTGATCACGCTCAAGTCATTTCGCTTCGCCCCGGTACACCTTGGAAAGAGGTCACCACCTGGAGACCTGAAGAGACGGGCCTCGCCGACTGAGACCGTGCTCAGTTACTCGGCCGCGAGCGATCCGAGCAGACTCTGGTCCGTCTCGAAGGCCAGCGGCGGAAGCGCATTGAGGTCGAAATACCCAGCGTCGTCCGCATCGTCCCCAGCTTCGAGCCGTCCACCAATGATGGTTCCCGCGAACCAAATCCCCACGGTGAGCTTGGCCGGATCGTGGAAGTTCGAAGCAACGAAAATGGCATCACCGACCTCCACCACCAGGCCCGTTTCCTCCTGCATTTCCCGGGCGGCTGCCGACCGGATCTCTTCTCCGTAGTCGACGAATCCGGCTGGAATCGCCCAGAACCCAGCGCGAGTTGCGCCGGACCCACGACGGATCAACAACACTTTGCCATCTTCATCGCGAACCAGAACGGCAGCCCCGACTCCGGGATTACGCCAATGAACGAAGCCGCACTCAGGACAAACGCTCCGCCGACGTCCTCCCACCGGTCTCCGCTCGAGTCGGGCGGCACACATCGGACAGAAGGTGAACTCTCCCGGCCATTCAGATCCCATGTCCAGCGATGGTAGGCGAGGATTTCAGTCGTAGTACGTCATAATGGCCTCGTGAATCGACTACCGCTCTTTGCTCCTGCGGCGCTCCTGGCAGCAGCAGTCGCGTGGACCCTGACGCTGGGTTTCGGGGAACCGTCCGTCGGGACCACGGCCGCGGCAGTGGCTGCCGTCGACCTCCTCCTGGTAACCGTCGTTGTGATCATCGGCCTGGTGGTGGTGCGCGGCCGATGGGCAAGACGGTATGCATTTGCCCCACTGGCGTTGATGGCCGGCATGGCTTTGACGATGTCCGTCTCGAACAACTGGATCATCGCACTGGTGCTCTCCGGTCTGGCCGTCGTCGCGGTCACAGGTCCATCGCTCGACGACATCCTGCCCCCGCCGGCGGTCAACGGACCTCCTGCTCGGGCAGTTGCCCTGCCTCTCGTTCTGCTTGTCTTTCCGGCGGTGGTCGCATTCGCCGCTGGGTCGGAGTTGCCCTGGTTCGCATGGATCCTGATCTTGGGGGCGCCGCTGACGGCATGGGCCTACGGAAAGGCTCTCGTTTCGGGCCTATGGTCCGCCCGGGTTCTGATACCGCTGACTGCGGTAGCCGTGTTCGTGACGTTGGATTGGTGGTCGATGATCCTGTTGGGCGCCGTAGTGGGTGTGGAGATTTGGCTTGCATGGTCCGACGATGCTGCTCAAGCGGTTTCCGGTCCGGAGCGTGCGCCCGCTTCCGGCCTGTTGGCTATTGCGCCTGAGTTGGCCCCGCCCGAAGTCCTCTCCGCGGCAGGCCTGGATGACCGGGGCCGCAAGCGCGCCGTCGAGGTGGCCGACCCCGAGCGAGAGCGGGACTAGGTGCGGCGCTATCCAAACCCCTGGGTGTTCGGCCCAGCCGCCGTCGGTCTGGTGATCGGTGCCTGGCTGGGCTACTTCCTGGCCAAGCTGAGCGGCGCCGGATCGGCATCCGCCGTGCTCGTTGCTGTGATCTCCGGCCTCGTCGCCGCGGTAGGCGTCGGGATCGTGGCAGTGCTGGCCATCCGCTCGTTCGCCGAGTGGAAACTCGCCCAGGAGCAGGGGCTTCCGGCCCCCGGCGTTGGCTGCGAAGTCCCCGACCCCGACTGACCCCCCTGTTTCCTGTCAATGCAGATACCCGTTTTCGGTGGGCGCGATTGACAGGAACAAACCTCAAAGTTTCCTGTCAATGCATGTAGCTGTTTTCGAGGGGCGCGATTGACAGGAAAATGAGAGTCAGGGGGCGCTGAAGATCAGGGCCACGTTGTGGCCGCCGAAGCCGAACGAGTTGCTCATTGCGTGGCGGATCGGCAACTGTCGCTCGACGTTGGGCACGTAGTCGAGGTCGCATTCCGGGTCCGGCTCTTCATAGTTGATCGTGGGCGGAGCCACCCCATCACGGATCG
>CBDTUP010000288.1:0-4066 GCA_965363685.1 uncultured bacterium
CAGAGTTTTTTGATCCATGCCCGGAGTCAACACGTATCGAGGGGTCCGCATTCCAGCCCGCTACGCGGGCGGCCATTAGCCGTTGGCCTTTGGCCCTTTGGCTATGAGCGCTGAACCATGGGCCATGAGACGTCGGCTGCTCCCTGCCTGCTACCGTCCGCCGCCGGGCCTCCTATTGGTCGGAGCCTTCCGCCGTTTCGGCGATCCACCTTGCTACCGACTTCCCCCTCTGGATCGGAGCCTGCCGCCTTTCGTGGTCCACCTTGGGTTCGGCTTCCCCTCCTAGGTCGGAGCCTTCCGCCGCCTCGGCGATCCACCCTGCATTCGACTTCCCCCGCCAGGTCGGAGCTGTCCGCCGCTGGGCGATCCCCCCTGCCTTCGACCGCCCTCCCTCGGTCGGAGCCAATCGCCAATCGCCAATCGCCCTACCGCCTACTGCTCGTCCCGCGCGGCCCACGGAAGTTACTCAGGGCCCGCTCGATGCGATCGAAGATGGTCTCGTGGACCCGGTTGACCTGCGGTAGGCGGATGGCATCCAGCGCTCGACGGAGGCCGTTGCGGACACGACTCGACCAGACTCGCGCGGTCGTCAACGCGATTCCGCCGAAGGCGGCCAGGATGCCGGCAGCCCCGCCCAGGGCAGCCCATCCGGCTCCCAGTATCAGCAGCACAATTCCAATGACCACGGACAGACCTACTCCTGCCGCAAGGAAACCCTTGGCTACTTTGCCGATGATGCTCGTGTCCGCCTCGAGTGTCACGAGTTGCCTATCGGCTTCGACGCTGTGGATGTGGTGGGTGATCGGACCCACACTTCGCATCGCGCCGGTTCCCTTGCCGACACCGATTCCCATCCGGATTGAGGCCACCGGAGATGAGTCCTTCTCCCACACGACGCCGTGTCCGTGAAGTCGTCGCTTCTGCAGCCCCTCGTGCTTCTCGAGCCAGGTATCCACTGTGTCGGTGACCGTGGCCAGGTCGCTGTCGACGATCGTGCGTTCTTTCATACGGACCGGTGCCAGAAACCGATCGAGAGGGGTCATCTCGACCTGTTCTGAAGCTGTGGCCTCTTCGAACAACGCTCGCCGCACGTGGGAGGCGCTGATGCCGATCTCGTCGGCGATCCGCTCTATGTGCTCCGGCCTTAGCGTGTCGTGGCCGTGGTCGTCGTCGAACTGCAGCTCGATCGCCCTTCGAAGAACGCGCTCAACCGAGTCCATGTTGAGAGCGTCGAGCCGATCGGCAAGAACCGACGCGTCTTCGTCGGACTCGAGCGGCTTCCGGGGTTCGAACTCACGCACCCACCAAGTATCGCGCACTCGGCCGGTGGAGCAACATTGAGAGGAACGCCACTGCTCGACTGCTACCAAGCGTGGGAGTGGCCCTGCCTGCGCCGGAACCGTCTCTTACGGCTTCAGTATCAGGGTTCCTTCGGCGTCTGATTGGATGACCGAGTAGTCCCAGTGCATTGGATGGAGATCGTTTGCCACCCAGGCCTCGGCCATATCGATGTAGTGATCGTGATAGATGTGCCCAGATTGCCCGGTCGGGTGCACAGTGCGGGATCGTTCGAAGTTCGAGAGGTCGACGATCATTCGCATCGAGGGCACCGCTACCACTTCGTATCCATCGGCTGCGTCCCAACTCGTGGCGTTGACGATCGAACGTCCACCGTCCACCGAATATGGACCACGATTGAACAACCACTCGAGGGGAGCAATACCAGACTCACCAAACGTAGCGTTGCGGAACGTTGCCTTGTGAAGATCTCCCCAGCGCCACTCGGACGGGTCGTCGCCCAGTCGATCGGTTAGTTCGTCCATCGCGGCCGCCAGAGCCATCTCCAGGACTTCGTCCCTTCTCTCGAGATCGCTGGTTGAGGTGATGTCCCACCACGGGTTCGACGGTGCGGCCAGCAGATCGATCACGACTTCCGACCAGCGGCTACCTCCATCCGGCCAGAAACGCTCGGGCATCTCATCATGGAAGGTCAGCCGCAGAAGGTTGCTCCATACCGACGCGTACAAGGCGGCGCCCGGCAGATCGGCTCTCTGCTGGAAGGCCTCTTCACCGGCCGTTGCCCAGTCGCTAAGTAGGTGTTGCGCATCGCCGACGATGGGATTGTCGGTCGGAGTGTCGAGGAGCGCCGGCATGATCGCCTCGGCGTTGAGGTTGCGACTGTCGCGCTGCAGTTCGGCCATGAAAGCAATGTCGATATCTTGCGCGGTCGCAAGAACGTCAACAATTCTGTCCCCCCGGTATCCGTAGGCGAGGTCATAGGCCAGGAAATGAGGGAAGGATCCATCGACCACATGCTGATTGGCGCTGTGCAGGAATCCTTCCGGTGGATTGAACGAACTGGGCATTTCGTCGAATGGCACGAAACCGGTCCACTCTGTAGCTCCATCCCAGCCGGGCGCCGGCCAACGGCCGTCACCGCGCGACCGGATTGGCACCAGACCAGAACTCTGATATCCGATGTTGCCGTCGACATCTGCATAGACGAAGTTCTGTCCCGCGATGTCCCACTTGCCGACAGCAGCCCGAAACTCATCCCAATTGGCGGCTTTGTCGACCCCGAGTACAGCCTCCACCAGCCGGGCCGGTGAGAGAGCGGTCCACTGGAGAGCCACCGCGTAGTTGGTGGGAACCTCGATGCCCGCTTCGGCACCGAAATCGTCGAGCGGTCCGTATATGCCGGAGATGATTGGTCCGTGGCGGGTGGTCTTCACTTCGATCTCTGTGGGAGTGGTCCCGGCTATCTCTATCGTTTCGGTGCGGATGTCGAGGTCTGTCCAGCGGCCGTTCACCTCGTACTGGTCTGGATTATCTGGATTGATCCGCTCGATGTAGAGGTCCTGGGTGTCGGCTGCCAGGTTCGTGACACCCCAAGCGATTCGATCGTTGTGTCCGATGATCACCCCGGGTACTCCCGCGAACGAGAACCCGGCAACATTGAACGGGCAGTCATCACCAGCGCAGTGCAGACCGATCTCATACCAGATCGACGGCATCTGAATGCTGAGATGCGGGTCGTTAGCAAGAATTGGCAGTCCAGTCCTAGTCTTCGATCCCGCGACGACCCAGTTGTTCGAACCGATCTCCGCGCCGGATTGGCCGACGAGAGAGTCGACAAGGGCGATCTTGTCGGCGGCAGGGCCCAGCAGCGCCTCGATATCCACGTCCGCGGGGATTGACGCCGATTGGCCGGCAGTCGGAAGCCCACCGGCATATGGAGATGATTCGGGGAGAATGTACGGCCTGTCGGACGGGAAGGCCGGGAACAGTTCGTCTACTCGACTGCGGGGGAGAGTACCGGCCAGAATCGCTCTTGAAATCTCGGCGCCCATGTTGGCCCCGAGGTCCCACGCCATCATCCGCGCCCAAGAGATGGAGTCGATCGGATCCCACGGCTCGGGTTCGTATCCACGGTTTTGCAAGACGAGCGTTGCATACTCAAAGGACAACTTGGTGCCCTTGTGGTCGGCCAGGTAGGCGTTGACGCCATCGGAGTACGCCTCGAGGATACGTTGTGACTCGTCGTCGATGTTGTCGAACTCGGTCTCCGAGAGTCGGGTGAAACCGAGCGTTCTCAGGAACTCATCACTCTCGACTTGCGACGAGCCGAACAACTCGGCCAAGCGTCCCTGACCGATATGACGCCAGAAGTCCATTTGCCAGAACCTGTCCTGGGCGTGGACATAACCCTGGGCGAAGAACAGATCATGAGTCGATTGGGCGTAGATGTGTGGGATTCCATTGGTATCCCGTATCACTTCGACCTGTGCGTCCAATCCGCTCAATCGAACTTCACCGTCGATCTCAGGGAACGATCTACGAATGAGGAACAACCCGATCACACCCACAACCAGGGAGATGACGAGCAGAAGACCAATGAAACGGATGAGAGTTCGTCCGAAAGCGCGCATGTGGGGGAAATCGTAGACCGCTCAACGTGACCGTCCGAGTCAGGAAGGCAAAGAAACTGCCGCGGTTGTGATCGTCCCTAGATCCGGTATGGGGTCACCACGCTGTAGACCGACGGTGAGTGAGGCGGCGGCAACCG
>CBDTUP010000289.1:0-4051 GCA_965363685.1 uncultured bacterium
TGGGCCTACCGTAACGCCCATCGCTCAGTCTCCCGATGTTCCACGGGGAACATCACTCGTTGTCGGAGTCACCGGCCTCATCTGACGAGTCGCCATCCGTTTCCCCAGTGTCGGCGTCCGCACCCTCTTCGCCGTTCTCGCCGGTGTCCACGGCGTCCTCGGCGTCCGGGTCTGCGGACGCCTCGCCCGCAGCGCCGCGGGGCTCAACACCCGGGGCAAGCGCGATCACCACCGACCGGTTCGGCTCCTCACCCTCGGAGAAGCTGCTCACCCCTTCAATGGCGACAACAGCGTCGTGGACCGTCTTCCGGTCCGCCGGATTCATCGGCTCGAGCATGATCTCTCCACCGTCTTCCAGCACTTGCTCCGCCAAGCGGGCGGTGTAGATCCTGAGCGCCTCGCGCCGCCGCTCCTGGTAGCCGCCCACATCCAATCGGAGCCGGGCCCTGCGGTGGGTCTTGCGCTGTACGACGGTCCTGGTCAACTCGCCGACCGACTGCATGATCGACCCTTTCGGGCCAATGAGCGCCTCGGTTTGCTCACCGGCAACATCGGCCAGAATGAGGTCGTCCTCAACGCTTGTCGTGACGTCTCCTTCGAGTCCGAAGCTGTTGAGGAGGCCCTCCAGGAACTCGGCAACGACGGCTGCCTGCCCCTCGGCGTCTATCTCGACCTCGGGAGTGGTCGGCTCTTCCATCGTCCGTTCCTTTGCTTTCGGTGAATCCTGGCCCTTGTGGGTCTGCTTGCTGTTCTTCTCATTGCGTCCACCACGGCCGGCTTGCGCCCCCTGGCGGTCGTTCCTGTCGCGGCCACCGCTGCCCCGGCCACCCTGACGGGACTGGGTCTGCTGGCTACCCGAGCGCTCATCGCGGCCCTTGCCCTCCGGCCGTCCTTTCTGCTGACGGCCCTGCTCAGTGCCACCACCGCGCTTACGACGTCGCTGCCGCTTTTCCTTCTTCGGTTTCGGCGTGACCCGGACGAGGGCTTCACGAGCACCCATCCCGAGGAATCCTCGATTCGGCTCTTCTACGATTTCGATGTCGGCATCGTCTGCCGAGCCGAGCCCGAGTTCGGCGAGGGCCGCCTCAACGGCTGCTTCGACGGTTCTGCCCCGTACTTCTACCCACTCCACGGTCCTAATACCTCCTGCGGCGCTTCTGTTGCTTCTTCTTGGACCCTTGATAGTCCTTCTTCGCGGGCTTCTCTTCCGGCTCCGGATCCTGATCCGGTTCCGGGGCCGGAGCGGCAGCGGCCGCGGCCGCATGCCGTTCGTCGAGACGGATAATGAACGCCTGCTGCCCGATCCGAACGATCTGGCCGGAGGCGATGTAGAGATCGACCCCGGCGAGAAGTGTGTATGAGATGAAGCCGAATACCACCGGGAGGACTTTCGTGAAGGTCTGCATCTGCCGGGCCTGTGGCGTGTCGTTGGCCGACGATCCGTCCTTCTCCCGCCGCTTCGTCAGTTGGGCCTGCTGGTAGTAGCCGGTGACGATAATGAAGACCACAAGGAGGATGTAGGGGATTGCGCCGCCGAAGCCGTCCGAGATGGCCTCGCTGGGGGATCGACCTGCCGCAGGCCGTTCAGCCCGAACGCGTTCCAGGGGTCGTCGACGAGCATCTGCCGGTACAGCGCGATCGCACCGTTCGTATCCCCCGCCGCGATTGCCTCTCCGAGGTCCGAGTCAGCGCTGAGGAAGCGAGTGTTGTCGGCGTCACCCGGCCGGAAGCTCTGCAGCAGGCGAAAGAGCGAGAACCAGATCGGAAGCTGAATGATCATCGGCAAACAACCCGCCGCCGGGTTGACGCCCTTTTCCTTGTAAAGGGCGACCATCTCCTCGTTGAGTTGCTGGCGATCGTCCTTGTATTTCTTCTGGAGATCCTTGACAAGCGGCTGAATCTCCTGCATTGCCTTCATGGACCGGGTTTGTTTGAGCGTGAGCGGGAACATCGCCAGGTTCACGAGCACCGTCAGAAGAATGATGGCCAGCCCAACATTTGGAAATATTTGGTACAGAAAGGAGAGAATGGCTCCCAGGAACTCGATGATTGGATCAAGCATCGATGGTCTCCTGTTTGGGGGGAACCGGCTGGTGGACGAATCCCTTCGTCGTCACCGGGTTGCAGCTCGCGACGCGGCGAACCGCCAGCCAGCTACCCCGCAGCGCACCGTGGGTCTCGACGGCTTCGACCGCGTATGCCGAGCAAGTGGGAAGAAATCGACAATGTGACCCTGTGCGCCGGGACACCAGGTGCTGATAGGCGCGAATCGCGCCTCGAATCCAGTACGCCGGTTGATACCAGCGCAACGCTTCGTTCACCGCTCGTCCTTCCCGGAGATGGCCTCCACAAGGTCTCGGAAGTCCATCTCGATACATTCCGGGCCCGCAATCAAGATGTAATCGGTCTGAGGGACAAGGTGTGCCAGGTGGGCGGCCTCCCGTAACCTTCTCTTGGCCCGATTCCGATTGACTGCGTTGCCCACTTTCTTGCCGGCGACGATACCGAGTCGCGGCACCGTCGAAGGTCCTTCCAGCATCAGAACGGTCAGCCCGACTGACTGAAACCGGCGACCCCGGCGGTAGACCCGCTCGAAATCGGCCCGGTTTCGAAGTGAAACGAATCGTTGGCTACGCCGCGAGGCGTTTCCGACCTTTCGATCTGCGACGCCGCAGTATTTCGCGACCCGCTCGGGTACGCATACGGGCGCGAAAACCGTGCTTGCGCTTCCGGCGTCGGTTCTTAGGTTGATAGGTACGTTTCATAGATCCCGTTCGACCGGAGAAGACTACGGAGGGTACCGCCATAAGTCAAAGGATTACCGACCCTTCCCGCGACCGTGGCCCGCGACCCGCCAATCGCAACCATCACTGTGGATAGTCGCCGCCATGACGGCCCTTCCATGACCCCGGGCCGCGTACGTGTCCCGATCCGAAAGCGGGGAGCCCGGAGCGGGTTGCGGAACGTTCGGCCATTCACCATGAGACCCGAATCCGTTCGCAAACGCGGGCTGCTCGCGAATGTTTTTCTAGGCCGACGATTATCCGGGGCCTCGGGGTGAGTCGTTCGCGCGAATCTGAAGTGATCCGAAACCGCCGTTTCTCCTTTGGAAACGCGCGCGTTTTGTTTAGCGCTAAGCGACGGGTAGCTTCGTTTTTGTCGTTCTTGAGCCGTCTGGGAACCGTTCATATAATGCCGCGGCGCTGGACCGAGATTCTTCCCGGCGGACATGGTGACAAAGGGGCTGTCACCGACCGCACCTCGGTTCTCCACACGCTGTGGATAATTCTGTGGACGATCTGAGATAGGCGGAGGACAGTTGAAACCCCAATCAGTTACTGGTGCCTGGGACCAATATCGCCAGGCACTCCGTAATCGCGTGACGCCCGTTACCTGGCAAACCTGGCTGGAACCCCTCGAGCTACTCGACGACGATTCGGGCACGCTGTCGATATCCACACCAAGCGAGTTCCACTTGCGTTGGGTCAGCGAGAAGTACGGAACACTGCTCACCCAGGTGGCGACCGACGTCTTCGACACCACCGAGATCCGGCTCGAGGCTCGCCCCGCCGACATCAACCTCGCTACCTCCGAGATCCTGGAGGAGGAGCCTCGCGCCGAGGCGGTCCTCGGTGAGCCCGGTATCGAGCCTTCCTCGGCGCCCAAGTACTCGTTCGAGAACTTCATCGTCGGACCCTCTAATCGCTTCGCCTATGCAGCCGCCATGGCAGTCGCCGAGCAACCCGGCAAGCACTACAACCCGTTGTTCATATACGGGCCGGCCGGGTTGGGGAAAACACACTTGCTGCACTCGGTCGCTGCGCAATCTCGGGAGATAAACCCGGGCCTCGTCATGCGGTACGTGACCTCGGAGGACTTCTTCAACGACTTCGTGGACGGAATCCGTCGCAAGCGGATGGACGAATTCAAGAACCGCTACCGCCGGATCGACATCCTGCTGCTCGACGACGTCCAGTTCTTCGAGGGCAAAGAGCAGATCCTCGAGGAGTTCTTCCACACCTTCAACAGCCTCTACGAAGCGGGCAAGCAG
>CBDTUP010000290.1:0-4037 GCA_965363685.1 uncultured bacterium
GGTCTCGTTGCGCCAGCCAGCCCGTCTCATCCCACGGATCGCCGAACCCCCGCGGTGCGGTGCCGCCATCGGCGAACCAAAGGAAGAACCGTGTCTCCATGTCGGCCGGCCAAAGGCTCGGATCGACAATCTTCGCAACCCTGGCCTGCATAGCTTCGAGATCGGCAGCGAACGCTCCGTCGAAAATCGTTTGGTGCAGGAAGTACTCGCCGTCACCGAGAACCGCTCCGGTGATCGGAGCAGGTGGATTCTCGGCGACGCAGCCGGGGATCGGCTCGCTGGCAGGGTCGAGTGCCGCCTCGGATGCCGGTCCTACCCCCGCAGAAATTCCCCAGACGACCACAGGCAGCGAAACATCTGGGTCGGGTTGGGCATACGCCACTGCACAGTTGGCTGCTGCATAGAAGAAATCGAACGACTCCGGGGTGATTCGAGTAATCCCCGTCAGCCAGTTCGGTACAAACACATACATCCCGGCGGCTGCGGCTGCCTCGGCAACAACGGTCGTATAGCGGCCGTCCTTGGTGTCGGGATTGCCGTGGAACATGACAACGACCGGCCATGGCCCCTCACCCTCCGGCACATAGATGTCCCCCTCGAACGCCTCCCCATCGACCATCAGATAGGTGAAGTCCTTCATCTTGGTGAACGCCGCATCAGAGCTGGTTGTGGTCGTCGATGTCGGCGCAGATGTGGTCGTGTCGGGTTGTGTCGTGGTCGTCGATGTCGCAGACTCATCTGGTCCTTCAGTTGTGGTCGTCGCTCCGCCCCCACAGGCCGCCGCCACTAACGCCGCCACCGCTAGAAAGAGTATCGCCCGGTCTCTCATCAGAAACCTCCCGCAGAGCAGTCACCACACGACCCTCCCCACCCTTCCAGTATTAGGACAGGCCAGGGTTCGTACAAGGGCCGGAAGTGAGGTCTCGTTCATTGATTTGATGGTTCGAGAAGTTGGGTCCATTCGCCGGTGTCGAGGTTGATTGCCCACACGTCGGAACCAGCAGTCACACTGGGCCCCTCCCAGCCGCCACCGATGCCGTTGATGAGGATCAGCTGCTGATTGATCGGGTCGCCGACCATGGCGTCGAAACGTTCATACCGGTCGTTTTGCGCGGCCCCGGGTGTGTCGAAACAGGCTGTCCACGATTTGACGTTGGCGTCGAATCCGCAAATATCGTGGGGGGTGTCCATGGTATTTGCTGTGGCGAAGACGGTGCCACCGGCTGCTCCGTAGGTCTCGTTTGGCCATACGAGATCAACGACGGGACTCTCGATCGGCAACACCGTCACGTCACCGGTCCGCGGATCCACAAGGATGGTCCCCACCTCGCCGTCAACCGAACCAGCGACGATGAGTCGGTCGAGTTGTTCCGAGTAGCCGAGGAAGTCGAGCTGACCCTGTTTCGAGGGTTCGAGGCGCAGTGGACCGAGTAGCGTCCATTCGTTGGTATCGACGTCATAGGCCCAGAACTCCCAGTAGAGCGGGCTGGTCTCTGAGGTCCACCTGTGATTGGAGGTGATGATCAACCCCGTGACGGAGTCGTAGACGGCTCCGGTTGGAACTATCAGCCCGGGTCCAATGCCGACAAGACTATTGCTCGGTTGGGTCCAGGTATTGGTGTTGGCGTCGTAGACCGAGATGTGTTCGAAGCCAAGCGCGATAGTGAGGTCCGAGTCGACGTCGTAGACCATTCCGCCGCTGAGCCCACTGATCATCGCCCCGGTCGGGTTCATGCGAAGCCAGGTGTTCGTACAGACGTCGAAAGTCCAGGTTTCGCCGAGCGTGTCGACATAGACGATGTGGCCTGCGTGCCGGTCGAAGGCTGCGGCCAGGAGGGACGTCCCGCCGGCCTCGGGACGTTCCTGATCGGCCGGACCGGGAGAGTTTGGATCGGTGCCGGGCGGGCAGGTGGCGGCGGTTGGGGCGGGTGTAGCTCGGGTGGTGGCCAGGATGGGATTCCAGGTCCCGGCCGGGAGAGCGACCGTTGGTTGAGTTTGCGGCTCCTGCGCTTTTTCCATCGGCACCGTGAGTCGAGTGATATCGACGCCGTCGAACCCAATCACGCTGATCACGCCTGCCTCGGCGGCCGGCATCCACAATTTCCCCGTTGCATCCACCGAAGCTCCATGACTCCTTCCCGTAATGTCGGGAAACGCCGTCCAACTTGACCCGTCGAAACGGGAAACACCAGCGTCATGGATTGCCCAGGTAGTTCCGTCGGCTCCGACAGCTATCTCGGCGTTCATCGAAAGCAAACCGTCCTCTGTGCTGTAGTGGGTCCAAGCCACTCCGTCGAAGTGAGCGACACCGCCGCCGCGGTTCGAGTTCAGTTGCTCTGAACCGGCCCACACACTGCCGTCCGGGGCGGCGGCAACGGTCGAGCCGACCCTGGCGGGAAGACCATTGCTCGTGGTGTAGTGGGTCCAGTCGGTGCCGTCGAAGGAGAAGACACCTTTGCGTTCGTGAGTTCCGGCCCAGACGGTTCCATCGTAAGAAACATCCAGGGACGCGAACTCGGGGGACGCCGTACTGTTCGAATCGGGCATGGCGACTTCGAATAATTCCCAATCGGAGCCGTCGAAACGGGCGAGGCTCCGCTCGCCGAAGACGGTCCAGACTTCTCCATCGGGACCGACAGCTAGAGGGCCTGGTGATCCCGTCGGTGCATTCACGACGGTCCAGGTGCCCCCGTCGAAGAGGGCCATCCATCCTGCAGTTCCAACCCAAATAGTCCCGTCGGCGCCTGCCTGGAGGTTGTACACGCCCATCGACGGCAGGCCATCCTCGGTTGTGAAAACTGTTGTCTCACCGGTGAGCGTGTCCCAACGGAGGATTGATCTGTCGGTAGCCGCCCACAAGCTCCCATCGGCCGCGATCGCCGTATCCAGAATCGGGTAGTCGATCCACACGCCGGAAGTGCCGTCGGCGGGAGTTGGCACGGTTGCCGGAGCGGAATCATCGACGAAATCTGGCTGACCGCCGTTCGACACCACCACAATGCCGATAGCCCCGAAGACCAGCAGACAGGCTGTGGCGAACACCGTTGCCGGTTTCGCCCACCATGGTCGCTTCTTCGCCCGCGGTGCAGTCGCCGGATCTTTGTGGAGTGAACCGGTCAAAGCGACTCTCCCTTCGTTGGTCAGGAGGTCGAGCGGTGGACGTGAGCCGGCAACGTCGTCCGGGAGGTCAAGCTCGCCGGGAAGCGGGTTGGCTGCCATAACTCTGCGTAACAGGTCATCACGTTGGGTCATCTCGCCACCTTCCCTCCACGGAAGAAACGACCACGAAAACGCTCCACAACCCCCAACTCGCGAGCCAGGTGGTCGAGCGCTCGGTTCAGTCGCTTCGTGACCGCATTCGGCGTGCAGTCCATCGCAAATGCCAACTCCTCTCGACCCAGCTCCTCCCACCCGGCAAGGCGGATGATCTCCCGGTCATCCGCCTTGAGCCGAGCCAACGCTGCCACAACGTCACCGGTCTCCTCGTTCCGGATGACTTGAGGCTCAGGCTCATCGAACGAGCCGCTAGGCAACACCCGCAAATAGGAGACTGCGGATTCCCGGCGGCTCACCGACCGTCGCTGATTGGCCAACACCCGGCGGGCAACCCCGTAGAGCCAGGGCAGCTCCCGGCCGGCCGGCATATCGGAACGCCGCCGCCAGGCCACCGCAAACGTCTCAGCCGTCGCATCCAACGCGTCCTCCCGGTCAGATCGCCGGAGGCAATAGCGAAGCACCGCGTCGTAATGATCGACATAGACCCGTTCGAACCGGTGCCGGTCACTCACCTGCTCCACCTCTCAAGTAGAGAGAACCTCCTCACCATATCTATGTCCGCAAGCAGCCAGAAGTGCCACAAGTCAGCAACGATCCATGTATCCGCCCGTCACGTATCAAGCAGCCCAAGAGCATCTGTCGCTACGGGGACATAGGCGAACCCTGCGACAGCAAGCTTGCCAAATACCGGCAGGCGCTCGAGGCCGGCACCGCCCCCGCAATCGTCGTGAGAACCTCGAAAGAACCCTGCGTCTTAAGGG
>CBDTUP010000291.1:0-4011 GCA_965363685.1 uncultured bacterium
GCTGGAAGCGGCTCACGGCTCCCAGAGGTCGAGGATGGCCAGTTCTGCTGCCGACCGCGTGACGGTGACCGAGTTCCCGAGTCTGATGGTCACGGTATCTGCCACAGGACGATTTATGGGGTCCAACGTTATTGCGCTCGACACAACGCTCAATCCGATCCGGTTGGCGTCGTTGCTCGGAACGGTCGGGTCCTCGCGTGCGGTTTCGATGATGAATGGGATGCGGAGAGCGGCGTCAAGATCAGACCCGTCGTTCGCGGAGAGAGGAAGTTTCTATTCGCCGGAGAAGAGTCCGCGGGCTATAGACCGCCACCAGAACCAGATACCAGGGCATGAAGAAACTGCGAGTCCCGCCTGTGTGGATGAAGAGAACGAAACCGCCAACCAGAATGGCTACTGCGCCGAGAGTCAGGGGAGGCCAGGGGAGTACCTGCATCCAGCACGCGAAACCCATCAGACCAATCGCGCCAACGATGGTCCAAGGGACCAGCCTGAAGTCGCCTTGGACACCCAGCATGAACGCGCCCTGAAAGGCCAGCCCGATTGGAGCCAGCGCCTGAATCTGTGGTTTTCGTTTCCAATGCGCGTTGCATTCCCCGCGGCTGGACGCGCCCTTGGCGGCCCATAGGTATCGTCGGTAAGCGGATTGACGTTCTGCAGTTGAATAGGCAATGGAATGGGGTCGGGCGGGCTACCATGAGTTGAGCGCTGGAGCCATTCGACTTCGGCTTTGACGCCTGGGCGGCAGATACATATCCTGTGCCGCGGTGGTCCTCGCGACCACACCCTCTTTCTCGTGTAGGGCCTGTCGGTGTGACCTGCGCCGGTGTATGAGCTTCGAGAGAGAGCGGACAATCCAGGTCTCGGTGACAACGGTCGCAGTCGGTCGTGTGCCGATTTTCGCGTGTAGAGGAGAACGATGCCGACAATCCAGCAGTTGGTACGGCAAAACAGGAAGCCGAAGACGAAGAAGGAAAAGACGCCGGGCCTCGCAGGGGCACCGCAGCGTCGCGGCGTGTGCACTCGCGTGTACACCGTCACCCCCAAGAAGCCGAACTCGGCTCTTCGTAAGGTTGCCCGTGTCCGTTTGTCGTCCGGGATGGAGGTCACGGCCTACATCCCCGGTGAGGGACACAATCTCCAGGAACACTCGATCGTTCTCGTCCGTGGTGGACGTGTGAAAGATCTTCCCGGTGTGCGGTACAAGGTCATCCGAGGCACGCTGGACGCCTCCGGTGTCGCCGACCGCCGCCAGGCTCGCTCCCGCTACGGCGCGAAGAAGGAGTCCTAAATGGCCAGGCGTGGACCCGCATCCAAGCGCAAGATCGAAGCCGATCCCGTCTTCCGGAGCGTTCTTGTTGGTCAGCTGATCAACAAGGTCCTCCTCAAGGGGAAGAAGGAGAAGGCTCGCTCGATCGTATACGGAGCGATGGAGATCATTGAGCGGCGTGCCGGTCAGGATCCGCTGACCGTCCTCAAGCGTGCCATCGACAATCTGAAGCCGCAACTAGAAGTTCGCTCCCGCCGAGTCGGTGGTTCGTCCTACCAGGTGCCCGTTGAGGTTCCCCCGCGCCGCGCAAACTCGCTGGCCATTCGTTGGCTTGTCAGTTACGCCCGCAAGCGCAAAGAAAACACGATGGAGGAACGGTTGGCTAACGAGGTTCTCGATGCCAGCAACCGCGCAGGCGCTGCCTTCAAGCGCAAAGAAGACATTCACAAGATGGCGGAGTCCAACAAGGCCTTCGCTCACTACCGCTGGTAGTGGAGCTCCCGTCCTTGGACGGGAGCCGTGCATGACAAGTCCATAGCGACCGGAGAAGTAGAGAAGCAGATGAGCAACAAGGATGCCTTGACGCACTTGCGTCAGATTCCTCTGAGCCGTACCCGCAACATCGGGATCATGGCCCACATCGACGCGGGCAAGACAACCTTGACCGAGAGGATTCTCTACTACACCGGTAAGACCTACAAGCTTGGCGAGGTCCACGAAGGCGCAGCCGTCATGGACTGGATGGAGCAGGAGCAGGAGCGCGGCATCACGATCACCTCCGCCGCAACCACCTGTGCGTGGCACGACCACACCATCAACATCATCGATACTCCCGGACACGTGGACTTCACCGTCGAGGTGGAGCGTTCCCTGCGAGTACTCGACGGCGCCGTGGCAGTATTCGACGCCGTTGCCGGCGTAGAGCCGCAGTCGGAGACGGTATGGCGACAGGCCGACCGCTACAAGGTCCCCCGCATGTGCTTCATCAACAAGATGGATCGCACCGGGGCCGACTTCTATGCCGCCCTCGAGTCGATCGAGGAACGTCTGGAGGCCCGTCCGGTCGCGCTTCAGTTGCCGATCGGCGCAGAGGCCGAGTTCGACGGCGTCGTCGATCTCATCGAGATGCGTGCACACATCTGGAAGGGTGACGACGGCAAGCATTGGGAAACCACCGATATTCCCGTCGACATGCTGGACAAGGCAACCGAGTGGCGGTCGTCGATGCTCGAAGTCCTTGCCGACAGCGACGAGGGCATCATGGAGAAGTACCTCGAGGAGACCGAGATCTCGGCCGGCGACATCCACGCGGCCATTCGCACCGGTATTCGCAAGCTGGACTTCACTCCGGTGCTGTGTGGCACGGCCTTCAAGAACAAGGGCGTGCAACCCCTCCTTGATGCAATCGTGGCGTACCTGCCGAGTCCGGCAGACCTGCCCGCAATCACCGGCTTCAAGCCGGGCGATGAGGATGTTTTGCTGTCCCGCCCGCCGGAAGACTCGGCTCCATTTGCCGCCCTGGCTTTCAAGATCATGAGCGACCCGCACGTCGGGAAGCTCACCTACTTCCGTGTCTATTCCGGTCACGTCTCGCAAGGCGACGCCATCCTGAACACGACCGACGGCAAGAAGGAACGCCTCGGCCGCATCCTGCGGATGCACGCCAACTCCCGTGAGGACATAGATGACATCTTCACCGGTGACATCGTGGCGGCAGTCGGGTTGAAGCACACGACTACCGGCGACACTCTCAGCGTTGCTAATGATCCGATTCAGCTCGAGTCGATGACTTTCCCGGCTCCGGTCATATCCGTTGCCATCGAGCCCAAGACCAAGGTCGATCAGGAGAAGCTCGGTGGTGCACTGCACCGTCTATCCGAAGAAGACCCGACGTTCCTTGTCAGGACCGACGAGGAAACCGGCCAGACGATCATCGGCGGGATGGGCGAACTGCACCTCGAGGTGCTGGTCGACCGTCTCGTTCGTGAGTTCAGAGTCGAAGCCAATGTGGGTCGCCCGCAGGTTGCTTACCGCGAGACGATCAAGAAGCCGATCGAAAAGGTCGAGATTCGCTATGTCAAGCAGTCCGGCGGCAAGGGCCAATTCGCCCATGTTGTCATCAGCCTCGAGCCGACTGGTCCCGGCGGGGGATACGAGTTCGTCGACAAGATCAAGGGTGGCCGAGTGCCGAGGGAGTTCATCCCATCGGTTGACACCGGCATCGAGGGTGCCATGGATCAGGGAGTCCTCGCCGGATATCCACTCGTCGACGTACGTGCCCTTCTCACAGATGGGTCGGCTCACGATGTCGACTCGAGCGAGATGGCGTTCCGTATTGCCGGGTCCATGGCGCTTCAGAAGGCTGCCAATAAGGCAGGCGTCAAACTGCTCGAACCGGTCATGGCGGTCGAGGTTGTCACCCCAGACGACTACATGGGTGACGTGATCGGTGATCTCTCCTCCCGACGGGGGAAGATCGACAGCATGGATCAGCGCGGCAATGCCCGCGTCGTCGTGGCCGAGGTTCCTTTGGCCGAGATGTTCGGGTACGCAACCGATCTGCGGTCGAGGACCCAGGGTCGGGCAACGTACACAATGCAATTCCATTCCTATCAAGACGTGCCGGAATCGGTCGCCCAGGAAATCGTGGCGAAGGTTCGCGGGGAAGCCTAAGGAGGGCTCAGCAATGGCGAAGGCGAAGTTTGAGCGGACGAAGCCGCATGTGAATGTGGGGACGATGG
>CBDTUP010000292.1:0-3999 GCA_965363685.1 uncultured bacterium
AGGCGCTCGGTGGCGATGGCGACTGCGTCCGGATAGCTGTCGACGAGGAGGTAGCGACGGTCTAGCTCTTTGGCTGCAACGCCGACCGTTCCCGAACCGCAGAAGAAGTCGGCCACCAGATCGCCGGCATCAGACGAGGCGGCGATGATGCGTCTGGCCAGCGCCACTGGTTTCTGTGTCGGATAACCCGTGCGCTCGGCACTGTTGGTGGGAACGATGGTCATCCACCAAACGTCGGTCGGTAGCTTTCCCCGGGCTGCCTTCTCCGGGCCGACCAGGCCGGGCGCCATATATGGGATCCGATCAATATCCTCACGATTGAACTTCCACCGATCTCCTCTGGCATACCAGAGGATCGAATCGTGTTTGCGGGGCCAGCGATCACGGTGGCGGCCTCCGTAGTCGTAGGCCCAGATGATCTCGTTGAGAAACCGGTCTGCGCCGAAGATCACATCGAGCATCAGCCGGGCATAGTGAACGGAGTGATGATCGAGGTGGAGATAGAGCGATCCGTCCGGCGCCAGAACACGATGCATCTCAACCAAGCGAAGTTCCAGGAAGCCCAGATACTGTTCAAAAGGGAGATCATCTCGATATTCAATCGTCGAGACCACTTCGAATGGATAGGTCCGACCAGCGAAGCCACCACGGGTCCTGTCACCCCGACCGGTTCTAATGGAATCCAAGCGCTGCCGTCTTCCGGTCCCGAACGGTGGATCCGTGTAGATGAGATCGACCGAACTATCTGGGAGGCCGCGTAGCACGTCGAGGTTGTCTGCCAGTTCTACTCGTTGCATCGAGATCGATTATCACAGAGGGCTACCCTGCCGCCATGACCATCGAACCAATGGTTTCGAAAGACTGGCCGGCAGTGGCCGCTATCTACACCGAGGGAATCGCAAGCGGAAACGCCACGTTCGAGACATCATGTCCGGAATGGAGCGAATGGGACGGTGACCACCTCGGCCACAGCAGATTGGTGGCCCGCGAGTCCGGAGCGGTTGTGGGTTGGGCGGCACTGAGTCCCATATCCGACCGGTGCGCCTACGGTGGCGTCGCCGAGGTCAGCGTTTATGTGGCCACCGCCGCGACGGGCAGGGGAATTGGGACAAAGCTGCTTGCTGAGTTGATCAACTCCTCGGAGGCCGCCGGTATCTGGACCCTCCAAGCAGGCATCTTTTCGGAGAATATCCAATCGCTTCAAATGCACGTCAACGCAGGATTCAGAGAGATCGGAACCAGAGAGAAACTCGGTCAAATCAACGGAATCTGGCGCGACGTCACCTTGCTAGAACGCAGAAGCACTACCGTCGGACTCTGAGCCAAGGGCTAATGGCCAACGGCCAAGGGCGGCGTCGCAGGCGCCTTTACTTATACCGCCAGACGATCCGGCCTCGCGTCGGATCGTAGGCCGAGAGCTCCACGTCAACACGATCACCGGGCAGGATTCGAATGTACCGACCCCTGCGCATCTTCCCTGCGGCACGGGCAAGCACCTCGAGACCACCATCGACCTCGACCCGGAAGGTTGCGTTGGGAAGTGTCTCAACCACGACCCCCTGCACCCGGATCACATCATCCTGCTTGGCCACTTAGGCTCCTTGAATCACAGACAGCGAAGCAAGGGTACATCTTCGGATGCGCAGACCGAAGTCGAACGAGGGGTTCGGCCCCGCCGCATCGTCGGTCTTGCCTGTTCAACCCTGCGCGAACGTCAGTTGGAGTTCGATCAGTCCGTGGTCGTCCACACCGACCAGGATTGGAGCAGATGGCAACTCGATGCCGAAGTCTCCGTAGACGATGTCGACACTTCCAACGACGACTATCTGGTTGCCGACGAGTTGCGCTTCAAGCGGTATGTCGACCTGAGCGGTTACGCCGTGCAACGTGAGATCACCAGAAGCAGTCACCGAAATCGGCACGCCCTCTGAAGGAATAGTCCCAAGGTCGATGGCACCGGTGAGTACAAACTGAGCGGTGGGGAAAGCATTGGTCTCCAACGCCTGGCGGCTCATGGCTCCGTCCCGCCGATTGTCGTCCGACCGAAGCGAAGTCATATCAACTTCGATGCTCACGGCGGTCAGCGTCGATCCCTCGAGTTCGAGGCTGCCCGTCACCCCGCTGGTGCGCCCAACCGCCTCCGTCACGCCGATGCTCGCCAGTTCCTCACCAACGCGGTAGCCGGCGAAGGAATTCTCATCAGAGAGCACCGTCCAGGTGCCGTCTAGTGCAATCGTCTCCTCCTCCACCGCAGCAGTTGTGTCCGTGGTTTCGGGCAGGGTCGCGGCGGGTTCCTCTGATACGGTCGACCCCGTCACTGAGGCAACGGCATCCTCGAGCGACACCGGATCAGGGTTGTCGGATCTCAAAAAGAAAAACCACAATGCCGCCAGTCCGACCAACGCGATGCCGGCGAGCGCAATCCATCGTCTATTCATCAGGTCTCCCCCTCAGTGTTTAGTCGATAACGATACGTGGAACCGGCGCCTATGGTTCCCGACTGGGCAACTATCCGCCGCCGCCCCCGCCCCCGCCGCCGGGACCCCTGCCGATTGCGAGGTCGCCGAATATGGGACGGCAGGTCTCATCGGCTGCGATGAAGGTCGGATCATCGCGATCCTCGAGGCCACCGAAAAGGCCTCCTCCGCCCCCGGAGCCGGATCCAGGCTGGAAGCCGGAGAGGTCGGGGTCGGGCATGTCGAATCCGTTCTCCCGCATGCAGGCGGCGTATTGCAGGGCCAGATCCTGGAATTCGGTGGTATCTCGATCGGCGAACCCAAGTGTTACACCTTCTAGGTGTATGCCGCAGGCCTGCCGAGCAAGCCGAAACGTCTCTCTATCCTCCTCCGCCAGAGAATCTGGGCGGGGTAGGTGAATCAGTCCGTCAGACCCAATCTCCGGATCTTCGACGTCCAGGCCCTCCCCACGAAGGCACTCAGTAAAGGCAAGAAGGGCTGCTTCGCGGTCGACCTCTACATCGGTCTCCAGCGAAACGACCTGTTCGTCGCCAGACGTAGCCAGTGAGGCGACCTCAACTCCGTCGTCCTCGGATGAACAGGCCGCAACCACCAGCGAGAGGGCGACGATCGGGAACAAGACTCGGCGCATTGGTTTCAGACTCCTATCGGGTTCAGGACGATCCTGCTCGGCCCGCATAAGCCGACCATTAATCAGACATGAGGAATGAATGAGAGTCCGCCTTCATTGTTTTCTCATCTTGCTCTCAACTTGCTCATACAGGCGGCCCATAAGGTACCCGCATGCACACAGGAAACGGCCATACTGACGGCATGCGAGTCCTCATTGTGGAAGACGATACGCAGGTCCGAACGGCTCTTGCACGCGCGCTCAACTTCGAGGGCTACGAGGTCGAAACAGCTGCCGACGGTGCCGAAGGATTGGAAAAGGTACTGACCGGGGCGCCGGACGCCATCGTTCTCGACGTAATGATGCCGCACGTCGACGGTCTCGAAGCGACCCGGCGCCTGCGGGCTCGCGGCGACGCAACTCCGGTTCTCATGCTCACTGCCCGCCACGAGGTGTCTGATCGAGTAGCCGGCCTCGATGCCGGAGCCGACGACTACCTGGTGAAACCGTTCGCCCTCGAGGAGTTGCTGGCCCGACTACGGGCGCTGCTCCGTCGTGCCGAACCGGAAACCAGCGAGGTCATGCGAGTCGGTGACCTGACTCTCGATCCGGCGACCCGCGAGGTGCGGCGTGATGGAGTACAGATCGATCTGACCAAGACCGAATTTCAGTTGCTCGAGTTGCTGATGTTCAACGAGGGCATCGTGCTCACGCGCGAAACTATCTACGAACGGATCTGGGGCTTCGACTTCGGTACTTCATCGAACTCGCTCGACGTCTACATCGGCTACCTCCGCCGCAAGACGGAACCCGATGACAAGCCTCGGCTGATACAGACGATCCGAGGCGTCGGCTACGTGATCCGCGAGCCATGAGCCTCAGGCTTCGCCTCACCCTTTTCGTCGCCGGAGC
>CBDTUP010000293.1:0-3982 GCA_965363685.1 uncultured bacterium
ACCAGGGCGGAATGGGGGAAACGAGCCGTGCCACATCCCATTCCCAGCCGACCTTTAGTCCCTGCGACCAGTCGAAATTGATTTCGGCCGCCGGTTCTCCCTGATCTTCGCTCCACGATCCCCAGGTGAAGAGGTCGGGGGGAGGATCGTTGGCATACTCGCGCCCATCCGCATACTCCCGGAGAGCATTGGTGTCGACGTAGAGGTTGTGAGGGGCAAAACGTCCGGAGACGCGGAACGTTGCCGGCCGCACTTCGCCAATGAGGGGCACTCCTGCCGAGACGATCCTGTTGATCACCCAATCCTGTGCGCCACTGATCGTGAACGTTGCTCCGAGCGGTTTCAGCAGTGTCGGGTCTGTGGGCCGGCCAGACCTCATCGGGCCCAGATAGTCGGAATCACTGTCGTGGAACAAGGCAATGAATCGAGTCAGTCCGGCTTCGACGAGAAGCTCGTATACGGCGTCGGCTTCCTGGATCCCGGACTGTGGGCGGGCATTCCAGTGGTTGTCGATCTTCACGGCGATCACTCGCCGTTCGAGCAGCAGTGGGTCGTCGACTGGTAGGCCATCCAAGGGTGATAGCGGGCCGGGGGGCAGGGTCGTACTGGTCGTAGACGTAGTGGTCGGGACGGGAACGGTCGTCGTAGTAGTCGGTACGAATGTAGTGGGCGGGGCGGCGGCCACAGTGGTCGTCGTAGCCTCTGCGCCGGAGCACGCTGCCAGGGCAAGGCCGAGGGCCACAAGAGTGAGGGATCGTCTGAACACGAGGCGGCAGTGTAACCCGAGCCTTGGAGTAGCCAACCTCGGAATACAGATTGTGGGGATGCGAACCGAATCCGCACGCAGCGGGCCTAGAGACGACCTGCGCGGCCGGCCGGCCAGTAGCGGAAAGCAACGACGTTCGCCCTCGGCCCGATGAAGACTGGGCCCAGCGTTCTGCTGTCCTCGGTCGATCGGTGCCGAGCGTCTCCGAGGACGAAGACGCTCTCGCTCGGGACCATCCATTCCCCGTCGGGCTTGGTGTCATCCACGGAGAAAGGGGCATCTTCGGCTTCCCCGTCAACCGACACAGATCCGCCGGTGATGTCGACCTGTTGGCCGGCCAGCGCCACAACCCGTTTGGTTAGATGGAACCCGGGTCTCTGCGGGTGCTCGAAAACGATCACATCGCCGACGGAAGGAGGTCGCAGTCTCGTCACGATGAAGTCACCTTCCTGGAGGAAGGGACTCATCGAGGACTCGGCGACGGCAAACCTGCGGAACAACACCTGCAACCCTGAGTGCCAATAGGGGACTGAGCGAGTGTATCGTCAGATGACGAACCCAAACACCGGGAGGTAATCCGTGGGTCTGTTCAAGCCGAGCACAACGGCACACGCGCACTGCGACCTTTTCTGTGGTGTCTACGACCCTGCGCAGGCGAAGATCGAAGCGTTGTCCGTACTCAAGGTCGCCGAGAAGTACCAGGCGTCCGATGACCCGGTCTTTCGTGATCGCGCCATCTCGATAAAGGAAGAGCGCGCAGAAGAGGTCAAGCACCATCTGATGGTTCTCTGGGCGGACTTCTTCTCAGCCGACCATCGGGCTGAGTTCCCGCAACTGGACGATCTCTTCTGGCGTGCGATCCATCAGGCCGGCGATGCCAAGAAGAGCATGGATCCGGAGGTTGGCCGGAAGCTCGTCGAGTTGATCGATGAGATCGCGGAGATCTTCTGGAGCACTGAGAAGGCCAAAGGCATGGGGGTCTACCCTCCCGGGTAGCTCTCAGCCGGCAGCTCTCAGCCTTCAGCCCGAGCCGATCGAAGGCCGATCGCGTCTTGGGACGACTGATGGCTGACAGCTGATAACTGAAGGCGAGATTCGGGAGGCAAATGCCTCCCGAATCTTCATACCGGATTGCGTCTTCTTTGGGTCTGCGTTGTAGGACTGATCGAGTTCAGCTTGGCAGCCAACGCGATGGCGTGCCGGCTGATAGCTGATAGCTGATAGCTGAAGGCGAGATTGGGGAGGCTTGTGCCTCCCCAATCTCTATGCCAGATCGCGTTTCTTCAGCAGCAGTGTTGTGAGGCCTATCGAGATGGCGTAGGCCACCAGTACCTTGGCTATCGCTCCGCCTGCCCCGGGCACGACGTTGCCCAAGAAGTCGAGTGTCTCACTGTTCACATCCTCGGCGAAGTCGGCGTACCCGCTGAAAGCAGTGATGGCGACAGATGAGGGAGCCAGCGCCGACAATGCCCGCGCCAGGATCGTCTCCCAAACGAAGATGTAGGCGAGTCCGGCCAATGTGGCTCGACTGAACAGCAGCCCTAGCGGCACGAACACCGCTGCATATCCGAGCGCTTCGATGAGCAACGCGATGAGCGGAGCGACACCCAGGCCGACATCGCCGATGGTGATGACGGCCACGATCCAGTTGACCGCCAAGCCAATCCCGGCGAGCAGCAGAGTCGCCGAGGTAGCGGCGACGGTGACGGCGGCTGCGATGATCCAGCGCGGAACTGGTTTCACGACCACGTACGAAATCGTCGCGGCACGCAGTTCCTCACCAAATGCCGACGAAGCCGTCAGCAAACCCGTGATCGCCACGCCGATCAGTATGTATAGGCCGAAGTTCAGATCGTGGAAGAGGCTGACGAGTTCATCCTCGTCGACCGAAGTCGAGGCGATCGCCAGCACGATTCCAGGCAGCGAGGTCAGCAACGCCAGCGCGATCGCTCGTTTTCTCTGCACGAGTTGCCGGAAGCTGAGCCGGAAGATCCACCTGGCCGCGGTCATCGTGGTTGCACCAGGTAGCGGAAGACGCTTTCGAGCGATTCGTCCTCCGGGTCGACGCGGGTCAGTCTGGCACCCAGATCCCGGCATAGAGAAGGAAGTCGGTGTCCGAGCGCGACCGGATCACGGACCTCGACGTGCACGGTTCCGTCGACGAGTTTCACCGATTCCACCCAGTCCTGGATGAGCAGGGCGGCTCCCACTTTTCGAGGGTCGCTCGTGTCAATGCGGATTCGGCGCGGGATGTCGGTCATGGCCGTCCGTAGATCTGCGACCGATCCTGCTGCAGCCAGTCGCCCGTCCACCATGGCGATGACCCGGCCGGCCATCCGCTCGACTTCGTGCAGCACGTGTGATGAGACGATCACCGTGTGTCCGCGGTCGGCCAGATCTGAGAACAAGTCGATGAGATGGGCCCGCTGCACCGGGTCTGTTCCGTTCAACGGTTCATCGAGAAACAACACGAGCGGATCGTGGGCGAGGGCGGCGGCTACCTTCGCCCGCTGGCGCATACCTTTGCTGAATGTGCCGACCTTTCGATGACCGACATCCGTCAACCCAACGGTGTCCAGTGCCCGGTCGGCAGCCGCACCGGGATCGGCAACTCCGAACAGAGCAGCGTTGAATGTGACGAACTCCCTGGCGGTGAACACTTCGTAGACCGATTCGTCCTCGTGAACGAACCCGACCCTGCGCAGAACCTCCGGATCAGAACGGGGGCTCTCGCCGAGCAGGCGGATGGTCCCCTCTGAGGGTGTCAGGAGCCCGACCAGCATCCGCAAGAAGGTGGTCTTGCCGGCTCCGTTCGGTCCCAGAAGACCCGTCACTCCGGGCCCGAACGAGCACGAGAGTTCTGACACGGCGACCTTCTGACCAAACCATTTGGAGACGTCGGTCACTTCAACGGTGGGTTCGGTGGCAAACCGGGCGTCGGTCACGGCAACCTCCGGTACCTAGCCCACACAATCACGGTGGCGAGGATCACCACACCGAAGGTGGCCGGAACCGCCATCCATTGATCGAAACCCGATCGCTCGATCAGGTAGTCGACCGTGTCGATGTCGAAGACCCAGTCTCGAATCACCCTGGGGAACTCCTCAACAGCAATGAAGGCGGCGTACTTCGAGCCGGGCATCTCGAGTTGGGTCAGGAGTTCGCCGATCCCACTGAGGATGAACAACCCACCGAAGAACGCTCCGGCAGCAAATC
>CBDTUP010000294.1:0-3968 GCA_965363685.1 uncultured bacterium
TGCGCAGGACCCGCCGGATTGGCTAGGCTATGTCGATAGCGCTCAATCCGGCGGTGGCGACCTGGTAGAGCAGCGGTTGGAACGTGTGGTGGTTGCGGCGGTCGATCAGCACAACTTCAACCGGAGCGGCCGCCAGTGCCTTGGCTGCATGGAGGCCACCAAAGCCGCCACCAACAATCACAACTCGAGGTTCCACCATCATTCTCAGAATACTTTCTCGCCGGTCTAGCGATAACGGCAGAGAGGTCGACTGCCCTCCCTTGGGCTCAGCCATCTCCACGGCAGGTGCCGGTCCGTGAAAGCGCGGGGGAGTGATCGGTCGTTGGTACAGTGCGGCGAAATCGACCTGCGAGCCGGTCGGGAGAGGCCGGAGGGACGGTGCATGTGGGATGGGCAACCTCTCGCGGCCTGCTGGTCTTGGCCGACGGGACGACCTTCGGGGGGACTTCTGTCGGGGCTTCGGGGTTCGCCACCGGTGAGGTCGTCTTCAACACCTCGATGTCCGGATATCAGGAGATCATCACCGACCCTTCGTATGCCGGGCAGATAGTCACCATGACCGCTCCGCACATTGGCAACTACGGTGTGGCGGGCGCCGATGAGCAGGCCGCGCGCCCGTGGTGTACCGGCTTGGTCACCAGATCAATGAGCCGCCATGAGTCAAACTGGCGGAGCGAAGGGTCGCTCACCGCGTGGCTGCAGATGAACGATGTGGTGGCACTGAGCGACGTCGATACCCGCCGGCTCACCCGTCACATTCGAGCACGCGGGTCGATGCCGGGGGTGATCGCCGCCGACGGCACCGTCGCCGAACTACGCGATATGGCCGCCCGCCTGCCCGGAATGGAAGGCGTTGACCTCGCCTCCGAGGTATCCACCAGGACCCCCTACGTGGTCACCCCCGAGAGACCGCCCCAGGGCCGGGTTGTCGCCATCGACCTCGGTATCAAGCGGGGGATCGTTCGAGAGCTGACCGGAAGAGACCTGATCACCCATGTGGTTCCTGCCGGGACCGACGCCGCCGAAATCCTCGCGCTCGAACCCGATGGGCTGGTGGTGTCCAACGGCCCGGGCGACCCCCAACCCCTGGTGGGTGTCGTCGCCACGCTCCGGGCGCTGCTGGGAGAGCTTCCGATTCTCGGGATCTGCCTGGGTCATCAGGTGCTCGGAATCGCTCTCGGGGCCACGACTTTCAAATTGCCGTTCGGTCATCATGGCGGCAACCATCCTGTGCGACGTACCAGCGATGGCCGGGTGCAGATCACAGCCCAGAACCACGGGTTCGCGGTCGATTTCTCCGAGGAGTCCGCTGAGGGCTTCACCAGCGCGTACGGTCCGGTCGAAATCACCCACGTCAACCTCAACGACCATACCGTTGAGGGGTTGATGTGCAGTGAGGTGGGCGCTTCCTCGGTGCAGTTCCACCCCGAGGCGGCACCCGGTCCCAACGACGCCAACGGGCTCTTCGACGATTTCGCCGCCGTCTTGAGGAGGGCCTGATGCCCCGCCGTGACGACATCGAATCGATCCTCTTGATCGGGTCGGGACCGATCGTCATCGGGCAAGGTTGCGAGTTCGATTACTCGGGAGCGCAGGCAGTCAGGGTCCTCCGTGCCGAGGGCTACCGGGTGATCCTGGTCAACTCGAACCCGGCCACGATCATGACCGATCCCGATCTCGCCGATGCCACCTACCTCGAGCCCATCACTCCCGAGGTGGTGGCAGCCATCATCGAACAGGAGCAGCCCGATGCACTCCTTCCGACTCTCGGCGGACAGGTCGCACTCAACACGGCGATGGACCTCGCAGAGAGTGGAGTTCTGGCGGAACACTCGGTCGAGATGATCGGCGCCAGCCCCGATGCGATCGATGCCGCCGAAGACAGGGGCCGTTTCAAGGCGCTCATGGACGGTATCGGTCTCCGCACGACCCGCGCCGTTCTGGTCGATGACCTGGACCGAGCAGCCGGCGCCGCCGACGAGTTGGGGTTCCCGGTGATGGTTCGCCCGAGCTTCATTCTCGGCGGTGGGGGGACCGGGATCGCCAATGATCAACGGGAACTCGACCAGATCGTGGCCGCCGGCCTGGCTGCATCACCGCGGGGTGAGGTCTTGTTGGAGGAGTCAATCCTGGGCTGGAAGGAGTATGAACTCGAAGTGATGCGAGACAGCTCCGACAACGCGGTCGTGGTCTGCTCGATCGAGAATCTGGACCCGATCGGAGTTCACACCGGGGATTCGATAACCGTGGCACCGGCTATGACGCTCTCGGACGTCGAGTACCAGGCGATGCGCGACGATGCCCTCGCCTGCCTGCGGACGATCGGCGTCGACACCGGAGGTTCGAACGTCCAGTTCGCAGTGGAGCCCGAAACCGGCCGTCGCATCATCATCGAAATGAACCCACGGGTTTCGCGTTCTTCGGCACTCGCCTCCAAGGCCACCGGCTTCCCGATCGCCAAGATCGCCGCCAAGCTGGCGGTCGGCTACACCCTGGACGAGATCCCAAACGACATCACAGCGGCCACACCCGCTTCGTTCGAGCCGGCCCTGGATTATGTGGTCGTGAAGATACCCCGATTCGACTTCGCCAAGTTCCCGTCCGTGCCGCCCGTGCTCGGCACTTCGATGCAGAGCGTCGGCGAAGCAATGGCTTTCGGCCGTACATTCCCCGAAGCGCTGCAGAAGGCGATCAGAAGCCTCGAGACCGGCCGGCAGGGCCTCAACGCCGATTGGAGCGAGATCCCCTTGCGCGACATTCCGGACTCTGCCCTGCTCGAGTCTGTGATGACTCCGACCCCGATACGTCTCCACTCGATTGCCGAGCTGCTGCGCCGCAACTTCGGAGTCGACGAACTGTCCGCCACCGGTATCGACCCGTGGTTTCTGCATCAGATAGAAGAGATAGTGGCGTTGCGCGGAGAGCTGGAAGGCTCCGAACCAGACGCAGAACTAGCACGGATTGCACTGCGAGCCGGTTACAACTCCGAGCAACTCGCCTTTCTCTGGAACACCCAGGCCGCTGAGGTGGCGAGCCGGCTCCAGGAGTGGGGCATCTCGCCAACGTTCAAGACCGTCGACACGTGCGCGGCCGAGTTCGAAGCCGCCACCCCCTACTTCTACAGCACCTGGGAGGAGGAGGACGAGGCCGCTCCCGGGGTGGAACGCACCGTCGTCGTGCTCGGATCGGGGCCTAATCGGATCGGTCAGGGAATCGAGTTCGACTACTGCTGCGTTCACGCATCGCTCGCCCTTCAGGAAGCCGGGTTCGAAGCGGTAATGATCAACTGCAATCCCGAGACCGTATCCACCGACTACGACACCTCGACGCGTCTGTACTTCGAGCCGTTGACGCTCGACAGTGTGCTCTCGGTCATCGACAAGGAACAGCCGGAGGCCGTCATCGTTCAACTCGGCGGACAGACGCCGCTCAAGCTGGCCCGCGACCTTGCGGGTGCCGGCGTACCGATCGCGGGCACCTCTCCCGACGCCATCGATATTGCCGAGGATCGCGAGCGCTTCTCTCAACTGTGCCGCGCCTGGGGGGTTCCTCAACCGGAGCACGGGACGGCTACATCGGCCGAAGAGGCGCGCCGGCAGTCTGCCGGGATCGGATACCCCGTACTGGTTCGACCGTCGTATGTGCTCGGCGGGACTGCCATGCGAATCGTCTATACGGAAAACGAACTCGATGAATACCTGACCGAGATAGCAGCCCCCGGTCGCGGTCAGCCGATCGACATCGCCGAGGAACCGCTGCTCATCGATTCCTTCCTGGAGGGCGCCAAAGAGGTGGATGTCGACTGCATCTACGACGGAACCAACCTCTACATCGGCGGCATAATGGAACACATCGAGGCAGCTGGTATCCACAGCGGCGACTCGGCATGTGTACTTCCCCCCTATACACTGGGTCCATATATAGTTGACAAGATAAAGAGAGACACAAAAGCCCTTGCAATGGAGCTA
>CBDTUP010000295.1:0-3963 GCA_965363685.1 uncultured bacterium
TCGTCGCCGGGACTCTCGGGTCGTGGGCAGCTCCTCTCTTGGCCGACCAGAATCAGGAGCCACCTCCCACGGACGGGCACAACACGCAGGAGGATCAGATACGGGCCCGTTCGCCTTCAGAGGAGGAACTCTTCGCGGATGTCGAGCGCTGGCTCGTGCGCGGGCTGATTCCAGGGGGCGACCCGATACCCATCGCCCGCGCGCCTTCCACGATCACCGTGATTGATGGAACAGACGTCCGGAGGTCGGGGGCGCGCTATGTCAGTGATGTGCTCAGGATGGTTCCCGGTCTCGAAGTGCTGAGAACCACTTCAACTGAATCGAACGTGGCGGCGCGCGGCTACAACGATTCCGCCTCGACCGCCCAGGGAATGATGGGTCTGATCGACGGACGCCAGGTGTACAACGATTTCTTCGGCAACGTCCTCTGGGATGCGCTGCCCGTCAGCCTGGACGAGATCGACCGGATCGAGGTCATCCGGGGGCCAGGCTCCTTCCTGTACGGCCCCAACGCGATGCATGGCCTTGTCAACATTGTCACGAAGTCTCCGCTGGACTACGGCAACGACGACCTCCTGCACCTGTCGGCCGGTGGCGGCAACTACCGTTCGAGCCTGGCCACGATGATGTATGTCAAGCAGATTCCTGAGGACAATGCCGGGTTCAAGACAACGCTCGAGTGGAACAACATCAGTCGATTCGAGCCGCGTGATAAGGGTTCCAGCGACAAAGTGTTCGTGAACCTCGGGTACGAGAAGCAGTTCGGGGAGGACGAGGACAATCACCGGATCGAGCTGGCGGCCGGTGCTACCACGATGAACCAGGAACTCATCATCGCGAGCACGGGAGCGATTCCCTCCGCCAACCTCGCCAACGACACGCAGGACTTGTTCGTCCAGGCCAAGTACACACTGGGAGATCTCAAGGCGCAGGCCGTCTGGGCGGGCTTTGACGCCACCTCCAATCCAAACCGCATTTATCAGCCGTTCGAGGTCGATCTGGACACGGTCGATATCGACCTCCAGTACTCCTTCGGCGGCGATGAGTCTTCTGCGTGGAAAGACCACAACGTCACCGTCGGAGCCGGGTACAGCTACTCAACGTTCACGACACACGACCTGGACGTGTCGAACGGCCGCCACAGCACGGATCTGGTGTGGGGCTTCGTTCAGGACGAGATCACGCTCGGGGACGTCTACGTGACGGCCGGCCTACGGGTGGACTGGTACTCGACGTCCGGCCTCAACCTCTCGCCGCGAGTCGCGGCGGCGTGGGAGTTCACAACAGATCAGTACCTTCGAGCGTCGGCGGGATTCGGCTTTCGCAACCCCAGCCTGCGTGAGAACTTCTTCAACATGCCTCTCTCCGGCGTGCCGGTGACGATCGTGGGGAACGATGACCTGGACGCTGAGAAGATGCGATCGTTTGAGCTTGGGTGGTTCGGCTCGTTCGACTTCGAGGCCGAAGCTCAGCAAGGGGCAATAGAGGATCCGCCCGACACGCCCGTACCCTCGCTCAAGGCCGGCGTCAACGTATTCTACAATCTCATCGACGATCTGATCGTGTTCCAGCCGACGGCCGCGGATCCGTCCAAGGTTGGTCCAATCAACCGGGAAGACGATGAAGCGTATGGTGTTGAGATCGAGGCGGAGTATCTCTTCACCAAGTGGACGTCGGCCTTTGCCAACTACTCCTATGAAATCCGGCAGGATCGCGACACCAGTCACCGGATTGCAACGGCGCCGCGGCACAAGGCGAACGCGGGTCTTCGCATGTCAACCGAGTGGGGCCTCAGCGCGATGCTCTGGCTGAACTACTTTGACGAAACCGCATTCGGCGGCGTGCCCGTCGAGTCGTATGTGCTGCTGAACGGATCGGTCTCCTACGCCTTTCCTGTCGGGAGCAGCCAGGGCAGCGTCTACCTCCGAGCCTTCAACACGGTGGATAGGCACCGGGAGCATCCCGACGGGCAGGCCTATGACGCAATGGTGATGGCCGGGTTCAGCGTCACCTGGTAGGCGACGGCCGGCCGGTGGCACTCTCCGGATGAGCGCTGTCGCGCGTGGTAGCGGCGCCGTGAGGACGCCGGGTCATGAATGACTGCATCACCCGCGCCACGGGCAGCCCGCGCGAGGGCGGCGTCATCGTCGGTTGACGCCTCCGTTCGAGGCTGGTCGACAACATCGCGCGGTACATCTCGGCCGTGCCGGGCAAGGATGTCGTCGACGGCCTCCTTGACCAACTGCGTGATCGCGGAGGCGTCCGCTCCCATCGAAGAAACCTCCGAATCCTGCGCAGGGTCGCGCCGCCCGTTTGCGGATTGCCCACGGTGGCAACGTGCCCCCAAGTCGAACGCTTGTTGACTGTGACAGATGGGTTGACGCACGGAAAGGCTCGAGCCGGCGAGCACGGCGTCGGGCCGTAACAAGGAGATTCAAATGTTCAAGATGAGACAGTTTTTGAGTATCGGTCTGGCCTTGCTCGCTGCCGGTTCGACGGCGGCTTCGGTCCAGGTCGTCGAGGGCGAGATCGGTCCCGGCGCCCTCTATGCGCTGTTTGTGCCGGACGACTGGAACGGCGATCTCGCCCTGTACGCCCATGGTTTCCGTGATCCGGCGGAACCGATCGACCTTCCCACGGCCGATCAGATCGAGGCCCTGCGGGACCGGCTTCTCGAGGAAGGCTTCGCGGTCGCCTACTCCAGCTATTCAGAAAACGGCCTGGCCGTCAAGGACGGCGGGCAACGCACCCAGCAGCTCCGCGGGATCTTCGTCTCGGAGTTCGCCCCGCCTCAGCGAACCTACCTCATGGGTCATTCGCTGGGAGGGCTCGTAGCCATCATGCTCGCCGAAGAGCACTCGAATCACTACGACGGCGTGCTTTCGATGTGCGGGCTCCTCGGTGGCTCCCAGGCACAGGTCGACTACGTCGCCGACCTGCGCGCCCTCTTCGACGTCTTCTATCCCGGCGTGCTCCCGGGAGACGTGTTGAACATCCCGGAAGACGTGGACCTGGAGGGTGACGTGATCGTTCCGATCCTGCTGGCCATACAAGCCGATCCCACGGGCGCCGTGGCCATCTCGAATATCGACCAGACCCCGGTGCCGTGGAGTACGGGCGAGGAGCTGGTCGAGTCGTTCATACGCGGGGTGGGTTTCCAGTTCCGCGGCCTCCCGGACGTCATGGGTAGAACACACGGCCAGTCACCGTTCGGGAACGTGGACATCGTCTACACCGGCTCACTTCCGCCCGAGGTTCTTGGCTTCGTGAACGCCAGCGTCGGCCGGTTCGAATCCACGCCGGCTGCGAGAAACTACCTGGAGCACTATTACCAGCCCGACGGGGACATTTCGATTCCCGTCCTGACGCTTCACAACAACCTCGACCCCGTGGCCCCGATCTTTCACGAGACCCTGTACCAGTCGATCGTCCAGGACGCGGGGAACGCCGATCTCCTGGTTCAAAGGACGATCGACCGATACGGTCACTGCGCGTTGGAGGTCGAGGAAATGATCGACGCGTTCCTGGACCTCGTGGACTGGGTGGAGACCGGCGATCGGCCGGCGCCGTAACGGCTCGATGCCCGATCCGCACCCGCTCAGCCCCCCGGTGAATACACCGGTACGTGGTTACCGCGTCCTGTACCAGAACTCGATCGAGCGTTCATGCCGCTTCTCGATAGCCGATGCTCACCCGCTTTGCCTGTTGTTGCTGCAGATTCGATCCGGGGCCGTAGAGGCCAGGGCCAACGACGCCCCGTGCGATTCAGCGTCGGCCCCCAGCGTTTGCAGGAGCGCCAGGCGATGAGATCATGGATGCTGGCGCGGGTATCGCGTCCTGTTCCAAAACTCAGCCTCGCCGGGGCGGCTCGGGCACCGGCTGGTGCCCGCCGCCGGGGAGGCCTCGGCGGGCGAGCGCCGGGAGCGCCGAAGGAGCACCCGAGAGGCTGCTCATCTTTCTCGA
>CBDTUP010000296.1:0-3927 GCA_965363685.1 uncultured bacterium
CATCCACACGTCCTGCCGTACCGGCAGATTCGCAAACAGCACCGAATCACCGGTGACTTCGAGAGCCGTCTTCCCGTACTCCGCGGTACCCGTTCGTTCAACCGTCCCGCCCAGATTGTGAGCCAGGAGCTGGTGACCGTAGCAAATGCCCAGTACAGGAACACCGGCCTCGAATACCGCCTTATCGATGGCATAGGCGTCCTCGGCGTACACCGAGGCGGGGCCACCAGACAGGATGATTCCCACCGGCTGCCGGGCTTTGATCTCCTCAACGGTGATGTCGCGAGGAACGATCTCCGAGAGAACATGGGCTTCGCGCACCCGGCGAGCGATCAACTGGGCGTATTGCGCGCCGAGATCGACAACCAGAACGCGATCGAAATCCCCGGTGGATGCTTGACCTGCGAGGACGGCGCCCGACTCGTCGGCCATCAACCCATCCCGACTTGCTGCGACCGCTGCAGGGCCTTTCCTTCCGACTGGAGCGATGGGGCCACCATCACCTCTGCCTTTTGGAATTCCTTCAGGTTCGCGTAGCCGGTCGTCGCCATCGACACCCGCAGCGCACCGAACAGGTTGCGACGCCCATCGTTCTCGTGAGCAGGCCCGGTCAGTATCTCCTCGAGCGTTCCCAGGTTGCCGACCTGGACGCGGGCGCCCCGGGGCAGCGTCGGATGGAACGTCGCCATTCCCCAATGTGAGCCGCCGCCGGGCGCCTCTGATGCCGACGCCAGCGGCGAACCGATCATGACGGCATCCGCCCCACAGGCGATAGCTTTCGAGACATCACCGCCGGTGCGCATGCCGCCATCGGCGATGACATGTACGTACCGACCGGTTTCGTCCAGGTACCGGATACGTGCGCCCGCCGCGTCGGCGATCGCCGTCGCCTGAGGCACACCGACACCGAGCACACCGCGCGTCGTGCAGGCCGCACCGGGTCCAACTCCAACCAGAACACCTACGGCACCAGTCCGCATCAGGTGGAGCGCCGTCGAATACGAGGCACAACCCCCGACGATGACCGGAACATCCAATTCGGCGATGAACCGCTTGAGGTCGAGCGGTTCTGTTTGCTTCGATACGTGCTCGGCGGACACGACGGTGCCTTGAATGACCATGATGTCGAGGCCGGCTTCCAGTGCCTGCTGGTACAGACCTGTGACCCGCTGAGGCGTGAGACTGGCAGCCGTCACGATGCCGGCCGACTTCATCTCCTGGACCCGGCGACCGACCAACTCCGGCTTGATCGGCTCGAGGTAGATGTCCTGCATCCGCCTGGTTGCCTTCTCAGGATGAAGCTCCGCGATCTCCGCCAGGCAGGCCTCAGGATCTTCGTATCGGGTCCAGAGACCCTCGAGATTCAACACACCCAGGCCACCCAGGCGTCCTATCTCGACGGCGGTCGAAGGGCTGATCGCCGAATCCATGGCAGAGCCCATCATGGGAAGTTCGAACTGAAACGCATCGATCTGCCAGCTGATATCGATGTCGTCGGGGTCGCGGGTCCGACGGCTCGGGACTATTGCGATGTCATCGAAGCCGTACGCCCGGCGACCGGTCTTGCCAATGCCAATATCGATCTCCATCAGAACCTCCACCCGGATGGTTCGGCCACGGTACCACTAGTCACGGGGCGCGAGTCGCGACTGTCTGGTCGCGAGTCCAACTACCCTTTCGGATCGTGACCGAGCCATCCGTACCCACGCAGACAACAGAGCCGCGCTTCACATTCGGCGATGTCGTACTGGTCGTCCTGGCCGGTTTCGTGGCGGCGCTGGTGGTTTCGGGGATCATCGCCGGAGTCGGCGTGAATGAGACCGATGAGGTCGTTCTCTCGGTGGTCGTGCTCCTGCCGGCTCAGTACATCGGGCAACTGGCGGTGATCGCGTGGATAGTCCGAAGGCGAAACACCACGCTTTTTGAGGGCCTTCGCTTCGACATCCAACCGGGAGACCTCTTCTACACGCTCACGGGATTGGCCCTGCAGTTTGCGTTGGCGATGTTGTTCTTCCCCATCTACGAGCTGGCGAACCTCGAGGACTCCGGCCAGACCATCATCGACGTCGCCGCCGACGCAGAACTACCCCTCATCGCCGTGATCGCCTTGGCGCTCAGTGCGGCCGTGGCGGCACCTGTTGTTGAGGAGCTCACCTACCGAGGTGTGTTGCTTCGCTCGCTGCGTCGAAGGATGGGCGTCCGGGCAACGATCCTGGTCTCGTCGATCACCTTCGCAGCATTGCACATATTCTCCGTCGACCTCGGCGATCCGCAATGGCTTCTCCAATTCGGGTTGCTGATCCCACAGTTGTTCCTGGTCGCCGTCCCGCTGGCCTGGCTGACTTTGAAACACGACCGCTTGGGCCCGGCGATCTTCACCCACGCCGGGTTCAACCTGTGGCTGGTGATCTTCATAGCCGGTGCGGACTACTTCGCAACGCTGGAGTAGGCGCCCGCCTAGGCGCCGAGGCCGACCTTCGTTCGCACGTCGGCCATCTCCTGTTCGGCACGTGTTCTCGCATCAAGCGCGCCGCGCGCCATGATCCTGCTCACCTCTTGGTCATCGAGAGCGTTGTAAGCGGTACGTATCGGAGCCAATCCATCTACCACGGCATCGGCCACCGCCTGTTTGAAGACCCCGTAACCCGCATCGGCGTACTCATCGACCAGCGCATCGACGCTCTCACCCGTGTAGATCGAAAGGATGTCGAGCAGATTTGAAATGCCGGCCTTTTTCTCGCGGTCGTAGCTGACCTCGCGCTCTGAGTCGGTAACGGCAGACTTGAACTTCTTCACGATCGTATCGGCAGTATCCAAAAGCAGGACCGATCCCCTCGGATCACCATCCGACTTCGACATCTTGGCGGTCGGATCTTGTAGCGACATGATCCGTGCGCCCCGCTTGGGCGTGATTTGCTCCGGAATCGGGAAAGTATCGCCATACCGATTGTTGAATCGTTCGGCCAGATCTCTCGTCAGTTCGAGATGCTGAGTCTGATCGTCGCCGACCGGAACAGCATGGGCTTTGTGGACCATGATGTCCGCCGCCATCAATACCGGATAGGAATACAGGCCGAGCATCTGTCCGGCCTTCTCCGCCTTCTCTTTGTACTGAGTCATCCGGTTGAGGGAACCGAGAGGTGTCATCGAGCCCAGGATCCAGGAGAGTTCGGCGTGCTGTGGAACCTGACTCTGGAAGTAGAGCAGCGACCGGGAAGGTTCGACGCCGACTGCCATCAACAACTTGGCGGTCGAAACCCGATTGTCGTGCAATTCGCCCGCGTCATACGGGACCGTGGTGGCATGCAGGTCGACGACGCAGTAGATCGTGTCGTATTCATCTTGCAGCGCAACCCAGTTCCTGAGTGCACCCAGATAGTTGCCGATATGCACGTCACCGGTGGGCTGAATACCCGAGAAGACTGTTTGCTTGCTCACTGTTTACTCCCAAAGAAACGCCGGGGCCCAGGGGCTCCGGCGTGATAGATCGACTCGCGCGCGGACCCGCTCAGATCGCGGTCCACCGCCAACGAGAACTCATCGCCATACCGGAAGCGTAGCCCCGAACGGCGATGCCGTCATCTGCAAGCCCACGGTCCGTGCCCGCCCCTTCGCCTACTATCTGCTGGTAATGCAAAGCAATCCGCTCATCACCACGATCCGGGATTCTGTCATCGGCAAAGACGATGTTGTCGAAGGCCCATTCGGAACCCGACCGGTCATCTACGCGGACTACACCGCATCCGGACGGGCGCTCTCCTTCATCGAGGACTACCTCCGGGAAGCCGTCCTTCCTTTGTATGCCAACACACACACCGAGTCTTCCGGCACTGGCCTCCAAACCACCCGGTTCCGCGAAGACGCCCGCACGATGATCCGACAATGCACAGGGGCCGGAGACGAACACGCCGTGATCTTCACCGGTAG
>CBDTUP010000297.1:0-3890 GCA_965363685.1 uncultured bacterium
CTCCGCTACCCGGCCATTGCCTCCGTAGAGGACCTGGTTGAGATCGTGGCGGAAGCCGCCTCCGAGACGCCGCCGGGCCGTTGGATCCGGGGCTTCGGGTTCGATTACGCCAAGTTCGACGCGGCACCGACCCGTTGGGATCTGGACCGGGCGACCGTCGACCATCCGGTGGGGCTGACTCACATCTCCGGTCATTACCTGCTGGCTAACAGCGTCGCATTGGATCTGGCCGGAATCACCGAGGAGACCCCTGATCCGAAAGGCGGCTGCCTGGTCCGCGATGAGACCGGACGGGTAACGGGCCTCTGCCAGGACGCCGCGCAGGCAATGGTCCAGCCGGTGGCGGTCGACGTCGGCTCCCACGGCATCAATTTCCACATCGAGGCTTCCCTCGACGAACTGGTCGACGCCGTCGACCGCGCCGGGTCGGCCTTCGTATCCGCCGGTCTCACCACCGTGGCAGACGCCCAGGTGAGCAAGCGTGAGATGGCCGGCTACATCGAGGCTCGCAGACGCGGCAATTGGTGGGTTCGGACGGCTTGTATGCCGCTTTCCCATCAGCTCGACGATTTCAAGGCTCTCGGCCTAGTCGGTCCATTCGGTGACGATGAGTTGTGGATTGGACCGATGAAGTTCTACATGGACGGATCCATGATCGGCGGCACCGCAGTGTTCTCGGAACCATACGGCGAACACGGCGAATTCAAGGGACTCCTGTTCTGGGAACCGGAGGAACTCAGAGACCTGGTGGTCGAAGCTCATTCCCAGGGGTGGCAGATCGGCATCCACGCGCAGGGAGATCGGGCAATCGGAGCGGTTCTCGACGCCTACGAGGCGGCCATGGAAGCCGATCCTCGCCCGGACGCCCGCCATCGCATCGAACACTGCGGGTACCCGACCCCGAAGCAACTGGAACGTATGGCAGCTCTCGGAGTGATTGCGGTCAACCAGCCGAACCTGCTGGTGGATAGCGGCGACGAGTTCCTCGTTCGCTTGGACGAACGGGCCCACTGGCTACAACCGATGCGGGCTGAGGTCGAGGCCGGCGTTCGGTTTGTCTTGAGCAGCGATTCCGACGTGACTTCCTACCGCCCGGTCGACAGCATCGCCGCGGCAGTCACCCGGCGGACTCTCGGAGGGCAGTTGGTCGGCCCCGACCAGGTGATCTCGGTGGAAGAGGCTGTTCGGGCCCACACCATCGATGCCGCCTTTTCCATCAGGGCAGAGGACCGAATTGGTTCCATCGAACCGGGCAAGCTGGCCGACTTGACCATCATCGACGGTGACCTTTTCTCGGTTCCCCCCGCGGAGATCCGACACCTGACTGTATGGATGACGGTCATCGACGGCAAGGTGGTGTACCGCTCCGCCGCAGTGACCTAGGCAGTCGAGACAGAGGAGCTCTCAGTGACGAAGACCCTCATCAAGGCCTCATTCATCATCGCTTTCGATGGGACCCGGCACCGCTACCTGCTCGATGGCCAACTGGTTTATGAGGGGGACACCATCCTCTATGTGGGGAAGGAATACGACGGCCAGGTTGACGATGTCATCGATGCCGGAGGCAAGATCGTCTCGCCCGGCTTCATCAACACCCATATCCATATGCAGGAATCCGTGCTCGACCGGTCTTTTGTCGAGAGGGGCGGTTCTCCCGAGTTCGGTGGGGACACTTTGGTCGACTTCCTCATGCCCCGCAGCAGAGCGATGGAATCGTCGATGCGACGGGTGTGCACCGAGTATTCGCTGGCCGAAGTGCTCCGGAGCGGGGCCACGACTTGCGTGGAGATGGGTCATGACATCGGAGACCTCATCGATCTCGTTCCCCAGTACGGCAATCGGATCTACTTCGCCCCGATGTTCAACTCGGCGGACTGGTTCTCAGCGGACGGGAAGACCGTCGACTATGCGTGGAAGCAGGACGAGGGACGGGGAAAACTCGACGAGGTTGTCGGGTGGATCGAGGAGTTCGATGGTGAGTTCGATGGGCTGCTGAACGGCATGCTGTGTCCGGCCCAGGCCGACACCTGCACCGAGGGACTACTCCGCCGTGTCAGGGAGCTGGCGGATGACCTGGGAGTCCCTTTGACGATCCACGCCAGCCAATCCGCGTACGAGATCGACAACATGGTGGCTCGTACCGGCAAGACCCCGGTGGCGTGGATGCAGGACATCGGCTTCCTCCGAGACGACGTGCTGCTCGGCCACACCATCTACCTGAGCGGTACCAGGTGGACCGATCACCCGCCCGGTGACATAGAGATAATTGCCGGTGCAGGTGCCTCGGTCGCCCACGCGCCCTGGGTCTTCTGCCGAGACGGTATGGCGATGGACTCGTTCTTCAAATACCAGCAGGCGGGCATCAACCTCACACTGGGAACCGATACCTGCCCTCAGAACATGATCCAAGCGATGCGCCTGGCATCGATCTTCTCGAAGTCGGTCGAGGACAACCCCTGGGCCACGACCGGGACCGACGTCTTCAACGCGGCCACCCTGGGTGGAGCGAAAGCGCTCGGCAGGGACGACCTGGGCCGGCTCAGCCCGGGCGCCAAGGCCGACATCGTGATCTTCGCCGGAGACAGCATGAACATGGTCCCGCTGCGAGACCCCGTCAACAACATCGTGTTCAGTGCCGAAATGGAGGATGTCGAGGCCGTCATCGTCAATGGTCGAGTAGTCGTCGAAGACGGGCATGCACTGGGGTTGGGAGATCGGGCTGCTGAACTCCACGCGGAGATCCAGAAGATCGGGGATGAGGTCTGGTCCCGGATCGAGGGTGAGGACCGTCTCGGGCGCAATATCGACCAGCTATCGCCGCTCAGCTTCGAGTACTGGGACGAGACCATATGCGGCCCGTCTGATCGAACCGAATGAATACGGAGGGCGAAGCATGAACGACCTGGTCTACATCTCAGCCGGTGAGGCGCTAGACCGGTTCCGCAGCAGAGACCTATCGCCGGTCGAGTTGATGACGGCCGTCATCGAACGTTCACAAGAGGTCGAACCCCGGGTGAACGCATTCGCCGACGAGTATTTCGAAGAGGCCCTGGAACTCGCGGCGGATGCCGAAGCCGCCTATGCGCCCGGTGGGTCCCCACGGCCGCTCGAAGGCATCCCGCTCGCAGTCAAAGACGACACCGCTCTGGTGGGAAAGCGGAGCACAGCCGGTTCACTACTCCTGCGGGACCATGTCGACACCTATACGGCACCGTCGCTGCAACGTCTCCTCGACGCCGGAGCGATCGTTCATGCCCGAACCACCTGCCCCGAATTCTGCTGGCCGTGGGTTTGCTACTCCCGGCTGCACGGGGTGACCCGCAATCCCTGGAACCTCGACTTCACCTCGGGTGCATCATCGGGTGGATCCGGCGCCGCGCTGGCATCCGGGACGACGATTCTCGCCACCGGAACCGACAGCGCAGGATCCATTCGCCACCCGGCCGCCATGTGCGGCGTGCTCGGGTTCAAACCGCCTTCAGGACGCAACCCGGGGAGCCCACACCACACCTTCGATGCGTACTCCGTGTTTGGTCCAATGGCGCGCTCGGCGGCAGACGCGATGCTGATGCAGAACGTAACGGCCGGACCCCATCCCCTGGACCATCTGAGCCTTCCCGTCACGCCACCTTTGAAGAACCAAGCTGACGTCTCCGGCCTGAGGATCGCCCTCTCGATGGATCTCGACTACTTCCGGGTTGCAGGCGACGTCGAACGGCAGACGCGTGCCGCCGCGGCGGCACTCACCGAGGCAGGAGCCATCGTTGAGGAGGTCGGTGTTCCATGGGCCGGAGAAGCGATCGAAGCAGCCTACGCCTACGGCGATCATCTCTATGCCGACGACTTCGCCGATGCAGTCAGTGAACATGGTGACGAGGTCTGCGACTACA
>CBDTUP010000298.1:0-3873 GCA_965363685.1 uncultured bacterium
GGCCATCGGCGTACGTATGTCGGAGCGCGGCCCGGGCGAGTAGCGCGTGCCCTGATCGAGGCTGGGACGATGAATCCGGTGTTCCTGCTCGATGAGATGGACAAGGTCGGCGCCGACTGGCGAGGTGATCCTTCATCAGCGCTGCTGGAAGTGCTGGATCCGGCCCAGAACCACACGTTCCGCGACAACTACCTCGAAGTCGATCTCGACCTGTCGGACGTTCTCTTCGTGGCCACTGCCAATGTGCTCGAGACGATTCCGGCGCCATTGCTGGACCGTACTGAGGTCATCCGCTTGGATGGCTACACGGCTGCGGAGAAGGTAGCCATCGCCCGCGATCACCTGCTGCCCAGGCAGATCCGATCGGCTGGTTTGGAGCCCGAGGAAATCTCCGTGGATGAGGACGCGGTCGCGGTCGTAGTCGATCGTTACACGCGGGAAGCCGGAGTGCGCGGCCTCGAACGCCAGCTGGGGAAGATGGCTCGCAAGGTGGCAACGGAGATCGCCCAGCGTGATGGCAACGACGTCGTAGAACCGGTTGAAATCGATGAGACGAAGATCATCGACTATCTAGGCAAACCCAAGGTCTGGCACGATGAGGCGGCCGACCGTACCGACGTCCCCGGTGTGGCCACCGGCCTGGCGGTCACCGGTGTAGGCGGAGATGTCCTGTTCATCGAAGCAACCGCGATGGAGGGCGAGCCCAATCTGACCCTCACCGGTCAGCTGGGCGACGTGATGAAAGAATCGGCACGTATCGCCCTCAGCTATGTCGAAGCACACGCGGACGAGCTCGCACTGAGTCCAGAATCGTTCCGGAGACGATTCCACGTGCATGTGCCCGCCGGAGCCGTACCGAAAGATGGTCCATCGGCGGGTATCACCATGACCACTGCTCTTGTCTCGCTGCTGACCGACCGCAAAGTGCGGCCGACTATCGGGATGACGGGCGAGGTGACGCTGCAAGGAAAGGTTCTGCCCATCGGTGGGGTCAAACAGAAGATACTGGCGGCTCATCGGGCCGGCTTGACCGAGGTAATCGTTCCCCTCCGCAACGAGATGGACTTGGACGATGTTCCTGAGGCGATCCGTGAGGAGATGACCTTCCACGCGGTCGACAACATCGGTCAGGTCCTAGACCTGGCGTTGGAACCGGCGTGACCTACACCCGTTCTGGCGTCAAAAAGCGCGCAGAAATGGCGGGGAACTAACGCCAGAACCAGGGTTGCACGGCTGAGTATCAATGAGAGCCGAAGGCTTTCATTGATACTCGTAGAACCCTCTTCCGCTCTTGCGGCCGAGTAAGCCTGCTTCGACCATTCGGACCAGGAGCGGTGGGGGAGCGTACTGAGGTTGCTTGAATTCGTCGTAGAGGACGTCGGCGACGGCCTTGCAGGTATCCAACCCCACGAAGTCGGCCAGAGTCAGCGGTCCCATCGGATGGTTGGCGCCCAGGCGCATCCCCGTGTCGATGTCTTCGGCCGTGGCTACACCGTTCTCGTACAATCTGATGGCCTCGAGCAGGTAGGGCACCAGGAGCATGTTGACTATGAATCCGGCCCGATCCTTGGCGTGAATGACGGTCTTCTCCAACTGCTCGGCGGCGAATCGTTCGGCGCGCGCTTCTGCCTCCGGCGAGGACAAGACAGTGCTGATCAACTCGACCAGGCCCATGACCGGAACCGGGTTGAAGAAGTGGAGGCCGATGACGGCATCCGGACGGTTGGTTGCCTTGGCCAGCCGTGTGATTGGGATCGACGACGTGTTGGAGGCGAGGATGGCTTCGTCGTCCTCGATGATTTCATCGAGCGTTTTGAAGATCTCGAGCTTGAGAGGCTCGTTTTCGGTAATCGCCTCAACGACCAGTTGACGGTCGGCCAGGTCGGCGAGGTTGGTGGTGTATGTGATCCTCTCGAGAATCTCTTCACGGGCTTCCGCGGCGAGCTTGCCTTTGTCGACGGCGCGTCCGGTTGACTTCTCGATCTTGGACCTGGCAGCCGAAACGGTGGCTTCGTCGATCTCCCTGATCGTGACGTCGAGACCTGCCTTGGCCGATATCTCAGCGATTCCGGACCCCATGAGTCCTCCGCCGACGATACCGATCCGATGGATAGTCATGTGATTCCTCCTGGATTCGCTGGCCCAATACTTGCACGTTCGGTGCGCGGCACCTACGGGGCGAACGGCAAAATGCTAATGGCTAACGGCTCTGGACCCGTAGCGGCGCAACAACTCGAAAAGGGTGTCGGATCCGCTCTCGATCGCCACGATGGGTATACGTTCATCAGCAGCGTGAACGGTTGCCTGAAACTCATAGTCGGAGGGAAGCCGCATTGGCAGGAACCCGTAGTGCTGGATTCCCAGTTGTCCGAACCATCGTCCATCTGTGACGGCCGGCAGGAGGAACGGAATCGGTATCGCGGCGGGGTCCATTTCCACGAGCAGCTCGGCAAGCAAGGGGAAAAGACTCATGTCCGGTTCATCCGGAGGCAGCAGCCCCTCGGACTGATGCGTGATCTCGACTTCCTTGCCGACGATGTCGCGCAACTCGCCGGCCATCTGATCAGGGTGAATGCCGGGGAGCATCCTGCCGTCGAGAGTGAGTGAGATCTCAGCCGGTATCACGTTGTACTTGTCGCCGCCGCGGACCACGGTGGCGTTGACCGTGTTTCGGAGGACGGGTTCTATCACCGAGAGCTTTGAGCCGAGCAATTTCAAGATTGGGCCGGCTGTGCGAGTGTTGAGAAGCGCTTGCAGGGCACGGCGGGTAGTGCCGTCGGTGTGTTCGATCATTGCTTCGAGCATCATCCGGGTGGCGGGTACGATCTCGACCGGCATAGGTTTTCGATCCAGGCGGTTTAGAGCTTTGGCCAGCTTGGCCATGGCTCCTCCAGACATCGGCAGCGATCCGTGACCACCCGGTCCGCGAAAGGTGAGCTCGAACCGCACTCCCACCCGCTCAGCTACCTGCACCGGATAGAACGACCGCCCTGCCAGATGGAGAGGGAATCCGCCGAACTCACCGATGCAGTGCTTGACGCCATCGAACAGCTCAGGATGCTGCTCGACCAGGAACCGAGCGCCGTACTCGCCCCCCGCCTCCTCGTCCGACACGACGCACAGGATGACGTCACCGGCCGGCGCCTCCTCCGCGGCAGACATTCGGAGAAAGGCGTCGATCATCATGGCGACGCCCCCCTTCATGTCCAGGGTTCCGCGGCCCCACATGGATCCATCGATGATGTCGCCGCCCATCGGGTCGCGGGCCCATTGCTGGCCGGTTGTAGGGACAACGTCAACGTGACCCTGCATCAAGAATGGGGGTGCCTCGCCCCGACCAGGAATGCGGGCCACGAGATTCGGCCGCGTCGGATCCTTGGCGAGAATCAACGACTTGATTCCGGATGCCGCCAGAAGTTCGTCGATGTATCCAACGGCTTCGCCCTCATTGCCTGGCGGATTGGTCGTGTCTATGCGAACCAACGTTTGCAGCATTTCGACAGGCGAGATCTGCGACATCACAACTCCTCGAAGGAAACTGCGGCGAAGGCTAGTGCTGTGGCTATGGGAGCGATCTCGCCAGGGCCGTTCGCCTCTGGTGAAATCTGGCTGACTTCCGTACGATCGGAATTCAGGTCCGAAGCGGCGTGACCTCGGAAGTCCCATGTCGTGAGACCGTCCGGTCGTCGGACTATTGAGGGGGCAAAGGAACATGCGTAGGTTCCTCGTTCTGCTTCTTGTGCCAGTCATGGTCATCTTCGCCGCACCGGCAATGGCCGACGCGCCCGAGTTTCCCGATTTCACGCCGATGGAATTCGGTCCCGAGGGCATCGCTATCGACAATGTCGGGAACGTCTACATCAGCGTCGGCGT
>CBDTUP010000299.1:0-3872 GCA_965363685.1 uncultured bacterium
ACTACTGGCTGCCGGCCGGGGTTGGACTGGCCACCTGGGCGTTAATAGCGCGAGCGCGGGCCAAGGCCTCGACGAGCTAGCCGGACGGTGTCCGGGACCCTGCCTCAGGAGTCTTTGATGCGATCTGATGGAGCATCTACGCGTCTGGCCAGCACAAGGAAGGGTATGGCGAGGACCTGAACAACCGCCGAGCCCACGTACGAGGCGGAGTAGCTCCACGCATCTGCCATCCGGCCGAGCGCGGGTTGTGCAACGACGCCGCCGGCAGAACCCATGAGCGCGTCGAAAGATAAGACCGTCGCTCGTTGATCGGAGTCGATCAATCCGTTGAGATATGCCTGCCGCATGGGCGTCGTCGCCGAGAACGTGAGAGCCCACACCACCAGCAAGGTGATTGCTACTACGAAGCTGTCGGTCCACCCGGCCATAACCAACACCGCCGTGCTGATGACCGCTCCGGCAATGAGGGCATGACTCCTGTGCGAAAACATCCGTCGGACAAATCCGACCATGAGACCGCCAATGATCTGGGCTCCGGCCACGATCGCCGCTGCAAGACCGGCCACACCGAATGCCTTGTCGTCCCCATATAGTTCGAGCAGGTAGGGCTGCATTGCGTAGAACGCATAGACGCCGACCCCCATTGAGAACGGTGCGGCAATCATGACCCACCTGACCGGAGGTTTGCGGAGTCCGGCATCCACCGAAGCCCGCAGAAGAGCTGCGGCCTCCTCAACAAGACCCCGGCCCGAGTGAGGAGTGAATCCAACATCGCGCATGAGAACGAACGCGACGATCAGAGTTAGCAAGAGCATCGCAGCCCGAATGATGTATGGAACCCCAAGGTTCGTGACTTGAGCAATGAATCCTCCCGCCACCGAGCCCGCCAGCATTGCCACCCCGGCCGTCGATTGGCCTCTGGCAAACACGGTCTCGAGTTCTCCGTCGAATCCGTGGTGGCCAAGTCCGTCCACGAGCCAGGCTTCTACCGCACCCGAGAAGAATGTGAATCCGAGCCCGATCCATGCAGAGGCAATTGCCCAACCCCAGAACGGCGCCTGAACATGCCACATGAACAGATAGGCGAGGGTCGATAGCAATAGGGTGAAAGCGCCGAGCAGGTAGGACACTCGTCGACCCCTGGTATCGGCGATCACTCCCGTTGGGATCTCAAAAAGGACCTGACCGGCTGTGAAGAAGGCATTCGCTGCGAAGGCTTCGGTATTCGATAGGCCAGCGTCCAGAAGAAACAGCGTGTTGATTCCCCAGATGAAGGAGGCAGATAGGGTGGACAGCAACGTCAAAGTCAAATAGATCCGTTGAATCCGTCGAGTCCCATCGGTCATGACGCCCGACACTATCAGGGCCGCCTTGATCGGCAGCCTCTCTTCGAGCGGACACCTAGAAGTCGCCTCGGTAGCGTGTGTCGACTCGCAGTCGGCATTCTGAGAGCCGAGAATCCTGGTGTCCGATCGGGAGGAAACTTTGAAGCGATCATTAGCCGCCGGTGCGACATTCGCGCTACTTCTCGCCGCCTGCGGTGGCGGTTCAGAATCAGATACCGGCGCCGCCGCGGCGACAACTACGCCGACCGTCCCCACCGCGACAACGCTCGCTCCTGTGACGACCACAACAACCCTGGCACCGAGCACCACCACTACGGTTGCTCCGACGACCACCACCACGGCTGCTGCGGGAATCGTGCCTGGTGAGGATCCCGACGTAGACGCCATCGTGCTGGCCTACACGGTCGCGTTCGACAGTGTGTCCGACTTTGAGGCAAAGGCCCAGTACATCGATGATCCAAGCGGACTGGAAGAGACAGTCGCCCAATACCTCGTTACCGGAGAGACGATGGGCGGTATCGGTGTCGAAGTATCCGAGGTCACGATCGAGGGGAATACCGCAAGACTCGTCTACGACCTCCTCTTCAACGACAATCCCACCTACCCCGATTTGACCGGGACGGCGGTTCTGACGGATGCTGGATGGCAGGTACCGAGGAAGACCTTCTGTGGCTTGATGTCGTCGGCGCGCGTCGGATGTCCCGACAGCTGAGCATGCCGAAACGGCTGCTCCTCGTAGTCGCACTGCTGGCAACGGCCTGCGGGTCGGCGACGACTCCGGAGACGATAGGAACCCCGGCCACAACCGGAGCCCCCGCAACCACAACGACGACCGGCCAGGTGAGCGATCTCACCGAGGTAACCATTGTGGGAGCCGACGGCGTCACTTCTGTGATCTCCGATTGGAGTCGCATCATCACCTTGAGCGGCGACCTCACGGAAACGGTTTTCGCCCTTGGATTCGGACCATCGGTGGTCGCCACCGATGTGACCACCGTTTACCCGCCGGAAGCGGTCGGACTGCCGGTTGTCGGCGTCGGGCGTTTCCTGACGGCGGAAGGCGTCCTCGCAGAGGATCCCACGCTGGTCATCGGAGACACGCAGACTTCGCCGCTCGAGACGATCGAACAGATCAGGTCGGCCGGTGTGCCCGTGTTGATTCTCGATGTCCCCACAACATTCGAGGGTCTGTATGAGAAACTCGAGATGGTCGGCACGGCCCTGAACGTTCCTGAGGAAGCACGCCAACTCGCCGACGGCGTTCGCTCCGACATCGGGGCCGCGCTGGCAGAGGCGCCAGATTACGACCCCGATCCGGCGATCGCGTTCGTGTACAGCCGTGGACCGGATGTGATGCTTCTGTTTGGATCCGAGATGACAACTCAACCCCTGATTGAAGCAGTAGGTGGCGTCGACGTCGGAGCCGCCGCCGGCGTTGTCGGCACCGTGAACGTGACTCCGGAAGCTCTGGTGGCGGCCTCTCCAGATGTGATCATCATCACCAGTGAAGGCCTGGCGGCGTTGGGTGGAATCGACGGCATGCTGACAATTCCGGGCTTTGCTGAGACTCCGGCCGGGCGAGATCGGCGCATTCTCGACTACCCCGAGGGCGACATACTGACGTTCGGTCCGAGGATCGCCGATACAATCGAACTTCTCGTGTCAGACCTTCAGCAGCAACTCGGCGATTCGTGACCGTCCGGCCCGATCCACGCCTGGCGAGGAAACGCTCTTTCACATTCTGGGGGCTGACCGTCGTGTTGCTCGGCGTGCTGACCGCCGGGATGCTGCTTGGGGCAGTTTCGGTGAGCTTCCGTGATCTCGTGCACGCGTTTGGCGTCAACCTGGGGATCTCCGGCGATCCGGAACGACTAACCGACTCGGTTGTGTGGGCTATCAGGTTCCCGCGAGTGCTCTCCGGTGCGTTGGTCGGTTCTGCTCTCGCCACGACAGGAGCGGCCCTCCAAGGTGCCTTCCGCAACCACATGGCCGACCCACACCTGGCTGGTCTGGCACCGGCGGCCGGTCTCGGCGCAGTCGCCGGTATCGCCGTGACTCCGGTAGGCGGAAGTCCTTTGATAATGATGGCAGGCGCCGCGGCCGGGGCAGTCGTGGCCGCGCTGGTGATGAGACGAATCGCCAGTCAGGTCGTGGAGAGCACACAGTTCCTGCTGGTCGGACTGGCCGGCGGTCTTGGGATTCTCGCTTGGCTTGGAGCAATCGTTCTCGCCTGGGATAGCCCGCGCGTCCCTACCTTCAACTTCTGGATCTTCGGCGGCCTCTCCGGCGCTACATGGTCCAATCTGGCGGCAGCTGCACCGTTCGTAGTCGTTGCCGTGGCAAGCTTGCTGGCTCTCGCCGGCCCCTTGAATCTGCTGGCACTGGGCGAGACAGAGGCAAGCCACCTAGGTCTCAATGTCAACGCATTCATCAGGCTGGTACTCGTCGCATGCGGACTGGGAATCGGCGGAGCGGTTGGCCTCGGCGGCGTTATCGGGTTTGTCGGTCTAGTAGTTCCGCTCCTCG
>CBDTUP010000300.1:0-3843 GCA_965363685.1 uncultured bacterium
AGAGAAAGCGGTCTCGGGAGCCACAGAGCGTCGAAGGTCTCCCGAAGGGCCGACCATGGCCAAGAGCGAGACACCCGCCGGTCTGAGGGAAAGAGGAAAGACTGTGTGTTCGAGCCAGTGTCATATCTGTTCTTTTGTGTTAGCGTGCTAAAACAGTAGTCTGCAGCTACACGAACTCCAAGAGGACCGCATGGACCCCCGTGACGAATGGCGCAATCCGGATACCGAGGCACTCTTCCAGGCAGTGCTGACGCTCGAAGACAGCGACGAGGTGGCACGCTTCTTTCGCGATCTACTCACGTTCAACGAGTTGGCAGAACTCGGACAGCGTTGGGCCATTGTCCGGAAGCTGGAAGAGGGAGTCCCCTACCGGCAGATCGCCGAAGACATCGGTGTCTCCACGGCCACCATCACCCGCGTCAATCAGTGGCGCCAGCACGGCATGGGCGGTTATCGCCTCACTTTGGACCGTCTAGCCGGAAAGCAGTCGACATGACCCGGACCCTTCGCCTCGCCGTCCCCAACAAGGGTCGGCTGGAGAGCAATACTGCAGCATTGCTACGCGACGCCGGCCTCGTCTTTGAGAAGACGGAGCGGGCGCTCTCAGTCAACGTCCACAACGTCGACCTGGAGTTGCTCTTCGTCCGGGCAGACGACATCCCCGAGATGATCGCCGACGGGGTGGCGGAGTTGGGTATCACCGGCCAGGACCTCCTCGCAGAGCACGGCAACGGCATACCGGTCCTGGCCGAACTCGGCTACGGACGGTGCAAACTGGTCGCGGCCGTTCCTCGGAACGTTGAAGCCGAGAAGGCTGAGGATTTCGCCGGATTTCGAGTAGCGACTTCCCACCCCCTGGTCACCTCCCGTTTCTTCGCCGACCGCAACATCGACGTGACGGTCGTACCGCTGAAGGGGTCGGTGGAAGTCGCTCCCAAGCTCGACGTTGCCGACGCCGTGGTCGACCTGGTCTCCACCGGCAGCACGCTCATGGTCAACGGTCTCCGACAAGTGGGCACGATCCTCGAATCCCAGGCAGTCCTCGCCGCCGGTGAGGAGGCCCTGGCGCAGCGGCATGCTGAGGTCGACCAAGTCGCCACTGCACTGTCGGCCGTAGTGGCCGGTCGCGGGAAACGCTACCTACTGCTCAACGCACCTCAGACGGCCGTCGAGAAGATGGCCGAGATCATCCCGGGAATGGAATCACCCACCGTTGTCCCCCTCGCTGAGGAAGGATGGGTAGCCGTCCACTCCGTAGTCGACGCCGATGACGTATGGAACGTACTCCCCGACCTCAAGGCACTCGGAGGTCGCGACATCCTGGTCCTGCGTATCCAGCAGTTGATCGCATGAACGGCCCGATCATGCAGAGAGTGATCCTCGGCGACCTCACCCCAACGGCCCGTCGACGACTCGTACGGCGTTCGGCGGTCGTGGATCCCAACATAAGGGCAGGGGCGGCCGTCATTTGCGAAGAGATTCGTACCGGCGGTGACACGGCATTGGAGGCCGCTTCCGGCCGATTTGGGGGCGGTCGGCCGGGGGGCACCCTGGTCACCCGTCGCGAGATGGACGAGGCGCTCGCTTCCATACCCGATGACGAACGAGCAGCCCTGCAAGCATCGATCGCGAACGTCTCGACATATCACAGAGAGCAGATTCCACAGGACCGGACTAACGAGACCGTTCCCGGTGTCGAGATCTCTCGACGCTGGTCCCCGCTCAAGCGGGTCGGTGCCTACGTACCCGGCGGCAAAGCCGCCTACCCGTCGACACTGATAATGACCGTCGCGCCCGCACGCCTTGCCGGCGTCGAAGAGGTAGTGGTGATGAGCCCGGCAGGGCCCGGCGGCGAGATATCCAAGACACTCCTTGCCGCCGCAGCCATGCTCGAAGTCGACGAAATGCACATCGCCGGCGGAGCGCAAGGTGTTGCCGCGCTCGCCTACGGCACCGAGTCCATCGACCCGGTGGAGAAGATCGTCGGGCCGGGCAACGCCTGGGTCACTGCCGCCAAGCTCCACGTCTTCGGCGAGTGCGGAATCGACCTCCCGGCCGGACCGAGCGAAGTATGCGTTCTGGCAGACGAAACTTCGAACCCTCGACTCGTCGCCATCGACCTGCTCTCGCAGGCCGAGCACGGTCCGGACTCGCCGGCCGTTCTGGTCACCGCCGACGACACACTGTTCGATCGCGTCGAGGCAGAGTTGTCTGATCTGCTGTCTCAGCTCTCCAGGTCCGACATCCTGGAAGTAGCCCTGTCCGATCACGGCATGATGGTTCTCGCCTCATCCCACGAGGAAGCCATTGAGTTCGTGGACGACTACGCCCCGGAACACGCCACGATCCTCACTGCCGACCCGGAGTCGGACGCCAAGCGAATCCGCGCCGCCGGTTCGGTCTACGTCGGACGGTGGTCGCCCGAGTCGGCCGGCGACTACGCCACCGGAGCCAATCATGTACTGCCCACCGGCGGACTCGCCCGCGCCTACGGTCCGTTGAGCGTCGAGGACTTCGGATCCTGGCGACAGGTGCAAACCCTCACGCGGGAAGGCCTCGCCACTCTCAGACCGACCATCGCCTGCCTGGCAGACGCCGAAGGCCTCACGGCCCACAAGCTGGCAGCAGAGCTTCGATTCGAACAAGGAGGCTCCGAATGAAGCCCCCGGTCTACAAATGGCAGCCGACCACGATGGAGATAGCCGCCAAAGCCGGAATCGACCCCGGTGACGTGATCCGCTTCGATCACAACACATCGCCGGCCACGTTCGATTGGGTCGACGAGGCGGCCGCAGCCATCGCTCCCGGTCTCAACGAGTACCCCGGTGCCGACTACCGCCCGCTCAGAGAAGCGATCGCCCGTTACACCGACACCCACCCGGATCAAGTGGTAGCCGGTGCGGGCGCCGATGAACTGATCCTCCTCAGCGCCGGTTGCTTCATCCCCACCGGCGGGACTGCAGTGTCCGCACCGCCTACCTACACGCTGTACCGGGTGGCGACCGCACAGAGGGAGGCGACCCTGATCGAGGTCCCCCGCGCTGAAGACAACTGGGGGCTCGACGTCGATCGGATGGTGGATGCGGCAACGGGCGCCGACCTCGTTTGGCTGTGCGTGCCCAACAACCCGACCGGGCAACGCGACCAGGACCTGGACATTCGGTCCGTCATCGAGGCGAGCCGGGGGGTAGTGGTCCTCGATGCGGCCTATGCGGAGTTCACCGGCGACCGCTGGTCTCCCTGGCTGGACGAATACCCGAACCTGATAGTCCTCGGCACGTTGTCGAAGGCCTTCGCACTGGCCGGCGCCCGGGTCGGATACTCGCTGTCGTCTCCCGAACTCGCTTCACGGCTACACGCCCGTAGGCCGCCCGGAAGCATTTCGACGCTCTCGGCTGTGTTGGCCGAACGGGCGCTCAGCACCCCCGAATGGGCGGAGGAGAACGTCGCGGCCGTGGCCGCTCAACGGGGTGAACTGGTGCAGAAACTGCAGTCGTTGGGCCTGGAGACGTTCCCTACCCAAACCAACTTCGTGCTTGCCAAGTTGGGTCCCGAAACCAGAGAACTGGCCGACACCATGATGTGGGAGGACGGAATAGTCGTGCGCTCCTTTCCGGAGGGATCAACCCTCGAGTTCTACTTGAGGTTTACGGTTCGCTCCCCTACTGAAAACATGAAGCTCATATCCGCCCTTTCCAGGAGGCTGCAGTGACCCGTACGGCCACCATCGAACGATCGACCCGCGAAACCAGCGTCGAGGTCACCCTCGACCTCGATGGATCCGGTGAAGCCCGAGTCAATACAGGAGTCGGTTTCTTCGACCACCTGCTCTCCTCTCTCGGC
>CBDTUP010000301.1:0-3828 GCA_965363685.1 uncultured bacterium
AGATCATCGGCGTCGGGCTCCATGCCGTCGAGCGATGGTGTGTAACCGAGGAAAGGGAGCAAGTCCTCCGCCGAACCCTCACCGGATGAGGTCAGGTATGTGTGGACGAAATCTTGGGCGAATCCGGCGACCGCTATGGGGTGGGCCTCTGTGTGGTGCGGTGGAGAAGTCAGTTTCATGACCGTTCCTCCGATGGCAGCAAGTAGGAGGATGACGCCGGCACCCACCGTCTTCACCCGCATTCGGCGACCGTCGGAACGGGCCGGCGGGATTCGCGGCAACGGGGTCGGCGCTACCGGAGGTAGCTCGAGGGTGGGGTCCGGCTGCGGGTGCCTGGCCGGATTCACGGCGCGATTGGGGGCAACGCCACCGTTTCTCCCGGGAAGATCAGGTCGGGGTCACCGGACCTGATGCTCCCCAGGTTGGCCGAAAGGATCTCCATCCAATAGGCGGCGACGATGGATTCAGTCGGGTTGCTGATTCCTGATGTCTCGAGGTGCGCGGCGGCAATCGACCATAGGCTGTCGCCGTCACGGACGACATGGGATTTTCCCATCCTTTCGAACAGGAGATGCGTTGGGATCGTCGTGGGATCAGTTGTGCTGACGTCGGGAAGGGCAGGCTTCGGAGGGGGGACCATTGCACCCGGTGGGATGATGATTTGATCGTCAACCCCCACCAACGGCTCGGTCGCACCACTGAATCCCGCCGCGACCGGCACGTATTCCTCTTCAACTGGTGGGGGAGTCGTGCTGGTGTGCGCCAAGGCAGGCGCCGGGGCAACGAGAGTGCCGACGGTCAGGCTCAGCGCCAGGGCTTGATCAACGGCTTTGCGGATCACGGGCATCGTGGTCCACCGTGCAGCGCTGATCGCCGACGGCAGCGCCGAGATGCGCGCTGCGATGTAGGCCATCGTCGAGAGCGCCAACCAGTAGGCGATTATGAGAGTGACCAGTCGGAGACCGGAAGCGATCGCGTCATCAGCTCTCGTTGATGAGCTCAGCAAGTCGGTCCATTTCACACCGAAACCTCGCAGTGAGCCCAAGCGGTGGAGAGCCGAAATGGTGAGGAACTCGAAGAGCAGGAGTCCGGTAATGCGGATGAATGCCATAGCCCGACCGTACGACGTCAGGTTGCCATTGTCAACTCTTGTATATTCTCAACTATCGTTATATGGTGCTTGGGCTACTAGAAAGGAGTGTCTGTGACGGCGTTTGTCGGAGGCAATCTCGAGCAACTGGCTGCACTGACTTCCACGTTCGCCCGGGAGGGTGAGCAGGTGGAAAGGCTGAATAGAGCGATCGATGCGAGCCTCGCCCAAACACAATGGACGGGATTGGTGGCGGAGGAGTTCCGGCGGAGATGGAACGAGGAGTTCCAACCGATGCTGGTCAATCTCCAGGATGCCCTGCTGGAGGCATCGCAGGTGGTGGCGGCCAGGCGCGATGCCATCGATCAGGCAACGAACCTGTACGGGGCTTGATGGCGACGCCATCATCGCTCGAAGGGGAAGCGGCCGCATGCCGACTGCAGGCATCACGCCTTGAAGGGGTAGTAGCCCACTATCTCGACCCCGCTCTTCGCTTGCTGCCTCAGGTTTGGCTGGGTCCTGCCGCCGATCAACTGGAGCAGGATTTGATTCGCTACCGCGAGACGGTTCGTTCGGTGCGCTGGGAACTGCGAAACAGGGCCATCCGTTTGGAGGCGGAGGCTGCGGCGATGCGAGCAACCGAGACGGTGGGGTCCCCGTCGGGTGTTGTGGTCGATGTGGTTTGAGTTGGAGGACGGGAGGATTGTCGACGTGTGCGTTGACCCCAGTGCTCCAATTGGATTGCTCGAGCCGCTTGTCGCCGGAACCGATCCTCTGTTGATCGACGGTGAGCCGGCTCAGTTGGCCCGGCCTGTCGGTACGATCTGGGAGGGGGCCCGTTTGAGTCGTGCCGATCCGACTGTTGGTGAACCGATCGTCGAGTTGATCGGTCGTCACGGTCTCGACTCCGGAGCATCGTGGCTCTTGGCACCGGGATCCTATGACCTGGGTGACGGGAGCGGTCCGCTCATCCGCCTCGATCCGGGCGGAGTCCTTTGCTGGGCGGCGACTTCGGGGCGTTCAGAATCGATCCCGGTGGGCCATTCGTTCGAGGCCAACGGCACCGTCTGGGAGGTTCGACAACCGCGTCCCGTTACCGTCCGTCCCCAACCGGTTGACGGCCGTCGTTCGTTCAATCGACCGCCGCGGCTGGAGGTAGAGCCGGTTCCCGATGTGGTCGAGCTGCCGCTGGTTCCCGAGGAGCCGGTTCCGCGCGCCCGGATGGGGTGGGCAATGCTGATCGCTCCGCTGGCAATGGGCGCCGTGATGGCGATCGCTTTTCGCCCTCTCATGGGTCTGATTGCCCTGGTCGGACCACTCATGCTGGTCATGTCGTGGGCTGAAGATAGGTTGCGGATTCGCAAGGCCAGAAGGACCAACGCGACTGAATGGGATTCGAGATTGTCCAAGCTGGAAATCGGTCTGAAGGCTGCGGCGGAGTCGGAGTTGCAGCGCCGGAAGACGGCCCATCCGCCAATCGTGGATCTGCTGGAGCATCCGCGTCTCCTGGCCAACGACTTGTGGGCGAGACGTCCGAATCACGACAGCTTTTTGCGCGTGTCGCTCGGGCTTGGGAGCACCAGGTGGATCCCTCCGACGCCCGCCGGCTCGGAGTCGATGCCAGATGACGTTGCCGGGTTGATTGCCGAGGCGTCTGTCTTGAGTGATTCTCCGGTCGAGGTGAGTCTCCTGGGGGGAGCGGGCCTAGGTGTCGCCGGTGATCGATCCAGTGCGCTAGCCCTCGTCAGGGCCATTCTCCTGAGATTGTCCGTTCAGCAAGGTCCGGCAGATCTTCGCCTGGCGGTCATCACGGTCGATCCGGAGGAATGGAAATGGTGCACTTGGGTTCCCCATTTTCATCTAGATCCCGGATCGCTGCGATGCAGATTGGGAGCAGACCGAGAGGACATCGAGCGGGTACTACGAAGCTTGGCGGATGAGGACCGTCACTGTGTGGTCGTTGTCGACGGACTAGAACCTTCGATCGGAACCCGAGTGGCGAGCCTTGTAGATACCGGTCGAATTTCCGCCATCATTGTTCAGGACGAGGTCAACGATCTGCCCGGTGTCTGTGGGGCGGTCGTCGATGTCGACGGTTCCAGGGCTGTCGTGCGGAGTTCCGGGGAAGGCGAGCCCATACGGCTCAGATTGGACGGCGTGGCACAGGACGTCGCCGCGTATGCCGCCCGCTGCCTGCATGGAATTGATGATCCGGAGGATTGGACATGCTCCTCCCGATTGCCGGCGGTTGTCCCGTTGTCGCGACTGGTCTCGGCTGTCGGTTCCGAAGCGATTGTCAGGAGTTGGTCGGTGCCTTCAACGGGGTTGAATGTCGCGGTCGGAATGACTGAGGATGGTGCCTTCGAAATCGACCTGGTGGCGGACGGTCCGCATGCGCTCGTGGCTGGCACCACCGGGTCCGGGAAGAGCGAATTCTTGCGATCGCTCATCGCGGCGATGGCGACGGCCTACGGTCCCGATCGCGTCAACTTCGCTCTGATCGACTACAAGGGAGGTAGCGCCTTCGATGCCTGCGAGAGCCTCCCGCATGTGGTCGGTCTGGTGACCGATCTCGACACGTACATGGCCCGGCGAGCTTTGCGCAGCATCACAGCCGAGATTCGTCATCGTGAGCGCGTGCTGCGGTCTGCGGGTGCCGAGAGTATCGACAAGTATCCGCGATCGGCCCTCGAAGTATTGCCGCGGCTCGTGGTGGTGGTCGATGAATTTGCCGCGTT
>CBDTUP010000302.1:0-3805 GCA_965363685.1 uncultured bacterium
ATCTAGGAGCCGAAGGCTCCTAGATGTCGTAATACATTGAGAACTCGTGCGGGTGCGGACGGAGCCGCAATGCGTCGACCTCATGTTCCTTCTTGTAGTCGATCCATGCCTTGATGAGGCTCTCGGTGAAGACATCGCCTTGCAGCAAGAAGTCGTAATCGGCCTCCAGTGCGGCCAGAGCTTCTTCGAGACTGCCCGGCACCGAGGGCAGGTTCGCCAGTTCGGTAGGCGGCATGTCGTAGATGTCCTTGTCCACCGGCGGCGGCGGCTCGATCTGGTTCTGGATTCCGTCAAGTCCGGCCATCAACATGGCCGAGAATGCCAGATAAGTGTTGGCAGCCGGATCCGGACAGCGGAACTCGAGACGCTTGGCTGCCGGCTTCTGCGAGTACAGCGGGATGCGCACAGCGGCCGACCGGTTCCGCTGGCTGTACACCAGGTTGACGGGAGCTTCGTAGCCTGGCACCAAGCGCCGGTAGGAGTTGGTGGTCGGGGCCGCGAACGCCAGGACCGCGGGTGCGTGCTTCAGTAGTCCCCCGATGTACCAGCGCGCCATATCTGAGAGGCCGGCGTAGCCATTCTCGTCGTAAAACAGCGGCACGCCGTCCTTCCAGAGACTCTGGTGGGTGTGCATCCCGGACCCGTTGTCCATGAATACGGGTTTCGGCATGAACGTAACCGTCTTCTCGTGAGCCCAGGCCACATTCTTGACGATGTACTTGAAAATCGTCACGTCGTCGGCTTGGCGCAAGAGCGTGGTGTACTTGATGTCGATCTCGGCCTGGCCGGCGGTGCCGACCTCGTGGTGGTGGAGTTCTACCTCGATCCCGACCTTCTTGAGTTCGAGCGACATCTCGGACCGTAGGTCCTGGAAGTGATCCGTGGGAGGAACGGGGAAGTACCCCTCCTTGTACCGAGGCTTGTAAGCGAGGTTCTTGCCGTCTTCCTCGGCGCCGGAGTTCCAGGCTCCTTCGACCGACTGCACCTCATGGAACGAGGAGTACTCGTTCTGCTGGAAACGAGCCGAGTCGAAGATATAGAACTCGGCCTCCGGACCCCAGTACGAAGTGTCGGCAATCCCGGTGCCCGTCAGGTACGCCTCGGCCTTGGCCGCCACGTAACGCGGATCGCGATCGTAGGGTTCGCCGGTGATCGGATCGTGCACATAGCAGTAGAGCACCAGCGTCTTGTGAGTCATGAACGGATCGAGGAATGCTGTTGCCGGATCGGGCTTGAGGATCATGTCGGATTCCTGGATTTCCTGGAACCCACGAATCGATGAACCATCGAACCCGAACCCCTCGTCGAATCCGTCCTCATTGAGCTGGTCTGCGGGAATGGTGAAGTGCTGGACCTGGCCGGGCAGATCGCAGAAACGGAGATCGATGAATTCGTACTCCTCAGCCGCGACTGCCTGAAGGATTTCTGATGGTGTCTTGCCCACTTGGGAATCTCCTCGAATGACGTTGTCTGGTGATGAGCGTCTCACGAAGCCGTTTCGAGCGGATTGCCCGAGTGTGAATGGCGTGTTAACTCTCGGCGGTGCTCCCCCAGATCGCGCCTTTCACTATGGGCATTTGGCTATTGGAGCAGGGGTGCCCAGCCGATGCAACGGCGTATGTGTCGGGTATCGTTTCTCCTGGACCACAAACTGATCGGAGCATGACGTGGAAAAGCAGGCAGAGTACGTACTTCGTACTGTCGAAGAGCGGGGTATCCGGTTCGTGCGCCTGTGGTTCACCGACGTCCAGGGTTTCCTCAAGTCGGTCTCCATCAGTCCGGCCGAACTCGAGACGGCTTTCGAAGAGGGCATGACCTTCGATGGTTCTTCGATCGACGGCTACGCCCGGGTCCAGGAGGCCGACATGCTGGCCGTCCCTGATCCCGCCAGCTTTCAAATCCTGCCGTGGCGGCCCGACCAGCAGGTAGCGAGGATGTTCTGTGACATCGTCACTCCCGAAGGTGAGCCATTCGACGGCGATCCGCGCTACGTGCTGCGCCGCAATCTTCAGCGCGCTGCAGATCTCGGGTACTCGTTCTACGTTGGGCCGGAACTCGAGTACTTCTACTTCAAGGACTCCAAGGGCAAGCCTGAAGTGCTCGACCAGGGCGGCTACTTCGATCTCACCCCACTAGATGTAGCCCAGGAGTACCGGCGCACCACCATCAACGCTCTTGAGCAACTGGGGATCCCGGTGGAGTATTCGCACCACGAGGTAGCTCCGAGCCAGCACGAGATCGATCTTCGCTATACCGATGCCCTGACCATGGCCGACAATGTGATGACGTTTCGCCTGGCGGTCAAAGAGGTGGCCATCGAGCACGGCATTTATGCCACGTTCATGCCCAAGCCGCTCGAGGACCACGACGGGTCCGGGTTCCATATGCACCTGTCCCTCTTCGAGGGTGATCGGAACGCCTTCTATGAGGCCGGTGCCGACAACGGCCTATCCAAGGTGGCTGAAGGCTTCATCGCCGGGGTTCTGAGGCATGCGCCGGAACTGACTGCCATCACCAACCAGTGGGTGAACTCGTACAAACGCCTGGTGAAAGGATTCGAGGCACCGATCTACACGTTCTGGGCTCGCAACAACCAATCTGCCCTGATTCGTGTTCCTACCGTCAAGCGCGGCAAAGCCTCCTCGACTCGTATCGAGTATCGGGCTCCCGACTCTGCCTGCAACCCGTACCTGGCGTTTTCTGTGCTGCTGGCCGCAGGGCTGACCGGTATTGAGAACAACTATGAACTCCCCGCGGAAGTCTCCAACAACATCTTCGAAATGACGACCGCCGAGCGAAAAGCTATGGGCGTCGGCCGGCTGCCTGCCACTCTCGATCACGCGCTCGATGCGATGGAGACCTCCGAGTTGATGGCCGATGCTCTCGGAGAGCACGTCTTTTCGTGGTTCCTCAGGAACAAGCGGAAAGAGTGGGATCGCTTCCAGCACCACGTCTCCGAGTTCGAGCTCGAAAGGTACCTGCCGATCCTGTGATCACCGTTGCCGTCTCAACCACCGGCGAAGCCGGAGACCTCGAGGAAGTGATCGCGCTCGCCGGCGCGGTGGCGATACCCGCCGATCAGACGACCTCGTCGGAGTGGGACGCAGCCATGATCGACTTGCGGTCGGATCCCCTTCAACAGCTGCGCACGGCCAAACGCATTCACGAGGACTCCGGTTGTCCGGTCATCGTCGTCGTCGCCTCTGCCCAGACGGTGTTGCTCAACTCCGAGAAGTGGATCGATGAATTCATCGTGGACCCCATCAATGCCCTGGAACTCCAGGCGAGGTTGAATCGACTGGCTGGACCGCCAGAGTCGGGCGAATTGCTTGCCTACAAGAGCCTCACGCTCAACCTGGCTACTTACCAGGCGACGATCGACGGGACTCCCATTGACCTGACGTATATGGAGTATGAGCTGCTGCGCTACTTCATCGAACATCAAGGCCGGGTGTGGAGCAGAGAACAGCTGCTTCAGAACGTGTGGGGCTACGACTACTTCGGTGGGGCGCGCACGGTCGACGTCCACGTCCGGCGCCTCCGCGCCAAGCTCGGAGGTGAGCGCGCCAGTTGGATCACGACGGTTCGCTCGGTCGGCTACCGCTTCGGCTGATCTGCTTCTGGCGTCAGGAAGCGCGCAGTTCTGGCGGGTTTCTCACGCCAGAAGGTGATGGGGCGTAACCTCCGGGCATGGAACCGCTGATCCGGACGGAAATCGACAGGCACTACACCGAGTTGTATGACGAGTCGGAACGACTCGCTGCAAACAGCTTCAACCGGCTCGAGTTCATTCGGACCAAGGAGC
>CBDTUP010000303.1:0-3786 GCA_965363685.1 uncultured bacterium
GATCGCTCGATGGTCATAGGACAGACTGAGGGGCAACATCGGAGCCACCTCGACTCGGCCGTCGCGGACCACAGCCTGTTCCTCGGCCCGCCCTACAGAGAGAATCGCGGTGGTGCCGTAGGGAACGATTGGAGTGCCCATTCCTCCACCCACCGCGCCGATGTTCGACACGGTGAAGGTTGCCCCTGTGAGGTCGGGGGTCTCGAGAACCCGTTCTTGGGCCCCGGCGGCGAGCCTGAGGATCTCACCGGCCATGTCAGACACACTGAGATCGGCCGCATCACGGATGACCGGCACAATCAGTCCTTCGGGAGTATCCACCGCCACTCCGACGTTGTAGAAGCGATTCAATACAAGGTCGTCGCCGTCGATCGAGGCATTGAACTCCGGGAAAGCGATGATCGCAGGGAGCACGGCTTTGACGATCAAAACCTCGAGCGGCATGGTGCCGTCGCTCCGGCGTTCCAAAGCCTTGCGGGCCGCCAGCAAACGGGTTGCATCTGCTTGATCGAAAGCGGTCACATGGGGAATCTCCGCCCACGAACGCGATACGCGTTCTGCGATGGTCCGACGTAGGCGACTCATCCGGACTCTTTCAACGTCCCCATCCGGCTCGGCCGCCTGCTCATTGGCCTGGTCCTCCGGGATGCTGTCGACGGGAGATTCGAGTTCGACTTCTCGGTTCGAAGGTTCGAACACTGGTCGAGATGTCGGTAGGCCGGCCGCGGCCAATACATCGTCCCGGGTAATCCGCCCGTGTGGGCCGGTTCCGTGCACAGACGCGAGGTCGATCCCTTGCTCTTTCGCCAGACGCCTGACCAGGGGTAGCGCCTTGGGTCGATCAACTTCCTCGCCTTCACCACCGGCGGACGTACCCAACATCTCTGCCCGCTCGTTGAGTGTCCCGACTATCGGAGCAGCTTCGGGAGCCTCGTCCTGGTCGTCCTCAGGGATCCAACGCTCACCGGCGTAGCCGACCACCACGAGGATCTCGCCAACGTTGATCGTTGACCCCTCCTGGGCTCCGAGGTGCAGCACAACGCCGGCATACGGTGACGGGATATCTGTTACTGCCTTGGCGGTCTCAACCTCAACGAGCGGCTGATCGATACCAATCGGATCCCCGACCTCGACGAGCCACCGGACCACTTCTGCGTCGGTCAGACCTTCCCCAATGTCCGGCAACCGGAATTCCTGTGCCACCTACTCCTCCAGTGTCTTGCCGACCGCCGCCACGATCCGATCTGCGGTCGGGACGTAGTGATGTTCAGCGAGTTTGAGCGGGACGATCATGTCCCATCCGGTCACCCGCTGGATCGGAGCGAGCAGCGAGAAAAGCGAATGCTCTTGTATCTGCGCTACTACTTCGGCTCCGAAACCGGCAGTCCGGTGCGCTTCATGAACGACCACCGCCCGGCCGGTCTTCTCGACTGAGCTGATCACGGTCTCGAGGTCGAACGGGACGATGCTGCGCAAGTCGATCAGCTCTGCGGACACTCCCTCCTGCTGCAATACGGCCGTTGCCTTGCGGCCTTCTGCCGTCATCGACCCGTAGGTGATGATCGTCACATCATCACCAGGGGTGAGCACCCGTGCGAGGCCTAGCGGAACACGGAAGGGTCCATCCGGAATCTCTTCCTTGACAGACCGGTACAAACGGATCGGCTCCAGAAAAATCACCGGATCCGGATCGCTGATCGCCTCGAGGAGCATTCCCTTGGCATCGTATGGGGTCGACGGAACGACCACTTTGACGCCTGGAGTGTGCGCATAGATCGACTCGGTCGACTCTGAATGATGCTCTGCGGCTCCGATCCCCCCGCCGTAAGGCATCCTGATAACCATCGGAGCGGTGAATCGATGACGGGACCGATTCCGGATTCTTCCGACGTGCGAGACGATCTGGTCGTAGGCCGGGTAAGAAAAGCCCATGAATTGAATCTCGGCCACGGGCCGCATGCCGGCTACAGCCATGCCGAAAGCCGTTCCGATGATTCCTGATTCGGCTACCGGTGCATCGACTATTCGTTCGGCGCCGTGCTTTTCCAGCAGACCATCGGAGATCCGAAAGACACCGCCAGTCTTGGCAACATCCTCGCCGATCAGCAAAACGCTGTCATCGGCGCCGAGGGCGGAATCCAGAGCATCAGTAATTGCCTGGGCCAGAGTTCGGACAGCCATCAGCCGCCCTCCGATGCGAGCAGCCGGCGCTGGCGCTCCAGATCTGAGGTCGGCTCGGCGAACATCGAATCAAACAACTCGTCGTGCCCGGGTGCCCGGAGGCTTTCTGCCAACTCCACTGCCCTCTCCACCACGATGCTCTCTTCGCCCTCTATGTGCTTCTGCCACTCCTCGTCCCATGCACCATTGACTTCGAGGTACCGGCGAACGCGCTCGAGAGGATCCCGTCGACGCCAATCCTCAACTTCAGCGCCCTCCCTGTAGCGACTGGGATCGTCACTCGTCGTGTGAGGTCCTATCCGGTAGGTGACCGCTTCTATCAAGGTCGCACCATTCCCACTGCGCGCCCGTTCGACCGCGGTCCTGGTGGCCCAGTAGACGCCGAACAAGTCGTTTCCATCGACCCGGACACCGGGCACTCCATAGGCTCCCGCTTTCTGCGCGATCGTGTCGGTCGCCGTCTGACCGGCTACACCCATTGAGATTGCGAAATGATTGTTCTGGCAGAGGAATACGGTGCCGGTTCGGAATACTCCGGCGAAGTTCATCGCCTCATGGAAATCGCCTTCGGAGGTGGCGCCGTCGCCGAAGTAGGTGATCGCGATCCGATCGGTTCCCTGCAATCGTTCGGCCCAAGCCAGACCGACCGCGTGCAGCATGTGGGCGCCGACCGTGATCGATGGGGGCAAGACGTTGACGTAGTCCGGCGGAGATCCGCCGCGCTCGTGACCGGTCCGACCGGCCACCAGTAGTTCCCACGGATAGCCCTGCATCCACATGGCTGCGGGGTCGCGATAGGTTGCCACCATCCAATCATCCGGTCGCAATACCGCCGCGCTTCCCACCTGCGCGGCTTCCTGGCCTTCAAATGGTGCGTAGGTGGCCAGCCGACCCTGCTTCTGAATGGCCGTCGCTTTCCGGTCGTAGATCCGGGCGGCCACCATGGCGCGATACAACTTGCGGGTCATCGGGATGTCGATCGGCGCCTCGCCGACAAGTTCCCCCTCGGGCGTCAGAATCTGGAGCATACGTCGACCAGGCTAGTGCCTGGACAACAGGGCGTAGCTCGCCGGAGCTATTGGTCTATTCAGAATCTACGTAGTCGATCAACCAGACGAATACACCGCGGGCATAGGAAGGCCCGACCTCGTACGAGGCAGCCATGGCCCCGAGCGGCGCGAGCGCCGATGCGATCTCCCCCGGCGCTTCGAACACATCGACCAGACCGGGAGTGTCAAGGTAGAAGAGAACCGAACCGGGGTCGACTTCCATCACCTCAGCCAGCGACTGCAACTGCTCGTTGTCTATCAATCCGGGGGAAACGCCGATGCCATCGGCCAGCCCAAGGCTGGAAGTGGCTGCAAGGTAGTCGCCGGCAACCCCGATCACCGCTGCCTCTATACCATCGATCTCAGCAACCCAGAACGAACCAGAGTCGAGTTGACGTTTTCTCAGGTCTTCGACCCCGCCCTCGCTCAGGTCCCCGACGAGTTGATCGACATAGCCCTCAACGTCTGCCGGAGCGCTCGTACCCAACAAGACTTCGAGTCCGATTGGATAGCCGGTTTCTGTTGCCATCATCCCGCCGTTGGCACGAACGAGAGC
>CBDTUP010000304.1:0-3783 GCA_965363685.1 uncultured bacterium
GTCTACGTGTGGGTCGCCGATACGGACCGAGATATTCCCGCCGGCTTCGGGCTATCTACTGAGCCCTGGCCGGACGAGTTGACGGCTACCGAAGGCAACCCGATCGTTCTTCCTGAAATCGGGTTCCGGCCGTTCCTAACCTCGCTGGATACACAAGAGGCCGTTCTCGCAGAATCCACAATTCTCGATCCGGTAACCATCGACACGCTTGCCCGGCTGGCGATGGGCGATGTGATGCGGGACGTTGAAGGATCATCACTTCAACTGGATGCGGTTGAAGACGCGGCATTGCGTAGGGCAAATGAACTCTTGGCGGGAGGACTCGACGCTGGCGAAGTGCTCACGGCTAGGCAGCAACTCCGCGCCGCTCCGCCACTGGTGCGACTCGATGGTGAAAGCAACGAGGAAGCCGGCGTCGCCGCAGGTGAGGTCGTCAGCGATCGTCTATTGCCCAACCGAGCGTTCGATGAAGCAGCGACAGAGGAGGCCCGGCAGGCCGCAGCCGATGCGATCGAGCCGGTAATGGTTACCTTTCAACCTGGTTCCAACATCATCCGCGAAGGAGACATCTTCACGGAAGTTGCCCTCAATGCCATAGATGAGGCGAATCTGAATGCGGCGACGCAATTCGAGTACTACCAGCTCTTCGCGGTTGTAGCGCTAACCGTCATCATCGTGTCGACCTACCTGGCGAGGTTCCGCCCACTTTTCTGGGGGGCGGGTCGCCGTGTTGCGTTATTCGGAATTCTCATCGTTTTTGCTGCGGCCGGCGCGAGGGGTGCCGTTGCCCTCGAGGGCGTCTTCGATGTACTAGACGGCCTGGCCGGCTACGCGGTTCCTGCGGCGGCACTCGGGTTCATGGCGGCGATCCTCTTCGATCCTCGAATCGGCGTGCTCATGGCTCTCGTTACCTCTCTGTTGACCGCACTGGCGACGGGAGACAGCGGATTTGCTGCCTTCGCGCTCGTTTCCGCAATGGCCCCGATTCTGTTCGTCTCGTCCATTTCAACCCGTGGCGATCTGCGGAGGGCGATCTTGTACTCATCCGTTGCGGTTGCGATTGCGGCTGCGGTGGTCGCCTGGTTCTTCCACAGCCCGGGCGCTGCCCAACCGGGTGATGTTGTCCTGCAGGCCACCTCGATAGCCTTTGTCGTGACAATCGGTACCAGCCTCGTTGCTCTGGCGGCATTGTCGTTCCTCGAAGTCATGTTCGACATAACAACCACACTCCGGCTGCTCGATGTGATCGACCGCAACCACCCTGCGCTGCAGCTGCTGCAGGAGGAAGCCTGGGGCTCCTTCAACCATTCCTTGATGGTCGGCACGCTGGTCGACAAGGCGGCTAGATCGATCGGAGCGAACAACCTCTTGGCGCTCGCCGCCGCCTACTACCACGATCTCGGTAAGACTCAGAACGCCGCCTACTTCATCGAGAATCAATTCGGTATCTCAAACCCGCACGACATGCTCGAGCCCAAAGAATCCGCCGACGTAATCCGCAAACACGTTACGGATGGTGTCGAGCTGGCAAAGAAGTATCGGATACCGAGCGAGGTTGCCGAGGGGATCGTCTCCCATCACGGCGACGGGATAATGCAGTACTTCTACCAGAAGGCTCTGGAGAACAACGATGGGGGCGAGGTCGACGTCGAGTTGTTCAGGCATGCTGGACACAAACCACGCTCCAAGGAGATGGCCATCCTGATGATGGCCGATGCCCTCGAAGGCGCCTGCCGCGCGGTGTTTCAGGACGAGGACCCATCACCTGATGCCATTCGCTCAGTCAGTGATCGGATAGTTGAAGAGAAGGTGGCGGACGGACAACTGAGTGAGTGTGACCTGACGATGGGCGATCTGACCGACGTCAAGGAAGCGTTCGTCGATGCTCTAATCGGTCACTATCACCAGCGGATCCCCTACCCGAACTTCCCGGGTGCAGCTCCCGAGCAAGAGATACCGGCCGGCGTCGGTGACGGCGAAGCTTCCGCGGGGGACTCGATCACCGAATGAACGTCTTCTTCGCCGATGAACAAGACGAATCTCTTCCGGCCATTGATTTACGTGATCTCGCCGAAGTGACACTGGTTGCCGAAGGCCTGGCTCCGAACACCGAGGTAACCGTTCTGGCGGTCACGGACGAGCAAATGGCCGACTACAACGAACGATTCATGTCCAAAGAGGGTCCGACAGACGTGTTGGCGTTCCCGCTGGAGCAACTCGTTCCCGGCCGACCACCGGCACCGGTGTTGAACGGCCCTCCGTTGAATCTCGGAGACGTCGTGATTGCCCCCGCCTACGTTCGCCGCCAGGCGGAATCGCGGCAGGTAGCGTTTGAAGATGAGCTGTCATTGATGGTCACCCACGGAATACTTCATCTGCTGGGATACGACCATGGAGACGAATCCGAGGCTGAGGCAATGGAGCGGCGAGAAGCGGAGATTCTGGAATTGGTGGGAAGGAAACGTCCATGATTGGAGTGGCGCTGGCGCTATCGCTGGTCCTCCTCGTCGTTGCCGCTGCTTTGCGGGCGGGCGGCGCTTCGCTGGTTTCGACTCCTCGTGCCGACGCGTTGCACGATGCCGCCGAGGGTGACGAAAACGCGGCAACTGTTGCCGAACTCCTCGACGATCGCACGAGAATTCAGCCCGCAATTGGAATGGTGCATTCCGCAACGCTGGTAGCGGCGATCCTTCCTGCGGCGTGGGCGATGTCTGACTCTGCGTCCGGATGGCAGTTTGCTCTGGCTCTCACGGGGCTCGGCATCGCAGTGATCTTGATCGGGGACCTACTTCCTCGCTCAGTCGGGCGCAGGAGTCCACGTAGCCTCGCCTACCGACTGGCGCCGGTACTGAAACTGGCCGTGGCTGTTGGCGGGCGCGCCTCTGACTTCCTTCTCGAAGAGGAAGAGGATGGCGAGGAGGATGCGCAGGACCGGGAGGAAATCGAGTTGATCAGCAGTGTGCTGGATTTCTCAGACACAATTGTTCGTGAGGTGATGGTTCCCCGCACGGACATGGTGACCATCCGTGAAACCGACGTGAGCGACCTGGCCGTCGACATCGTTGTTGAGCACGGCTACTCCCGGCTTCCGGTGACCGGGGAGGGCTTTGATGACATCCGCGGCATCATCTATGCGAAGGATCTGCTGCGGTTTCTCGATGAGGGATCTGCTCCGGCAGCCGTTTCGCACCTGATGCGACCCGCCTATTTCGTCCCGGAGACCAAGCGTGTGTCGGACCTGCTGCGTGACATGCAGACCGGCAAAGTGCACATCGCCGTCGTCGTGGACGAGTTCGGCGGGACCGCAGGGATAGTCACTATCGAGGACCTGATCGAAGAGTTGGTCGGTGAAATCGTGGACGAACACGACACCGAAGAAGAGATGGTCGAGGTAGCCGAGGACGGCAGGTTGCTCGTCGACGCACGCCTATCGGTCGAGGCTCTCAGTGAACTGGTGGGTGTTGATCTGCCCGATGAGGAGTGGGACACGGTTGGAGGTCTGGTACTCGGCCTCGCCGGGCGGGTCCCACGGGAAGCCGAGACCTTCGAGGTTGATGGGGTGGCGTTGACGGCCACGCGGGTGCAGGGTCGTCGGGTGGCACAGGTGAGTGTGACCGGACCGACCTCGTGACGCAATCCGGGTTCGTCGCCGTCGTGGGCCGACCGAATGTCGGGAAATCTACCCTCCTGAATGCATTCCTCGGGACGAAGCTCAGCATCGTAACACCCAAGGCCCAGACGACGTGGCAGCGGGTCACCGGCATCTCGACATCCGAAGACGCC
>CBDTUP010000305.1:0-3739 GCA_965363685.1 uncultured bacterium
TCCGCGGTTGGGTTACCAGCAATGAGCATCGTCCCAGAACGCTGAAGGGCTCCCTCAGCCTCGGCAACGGTGGCCCCCGCCACAAACGCAACCTTCAATCGCGACCGCGAATAGGCGATCGCATCCACAGGATCGATGCTGAAGGCGCTCTCAGGTTCGATTGGAGCCCAGACGTTGGGGATGTGATCGACCACTCGGTCGGTCCCGGGTGCTCCGAAGAAGGAAGAGACACCAAACACGAGATAGCCGGTGGCACCAGTGTCGACATCGGAATAGGTGAAGGAGCCAACACCGTCCAGCGTGATTGCCGCTCCCCCGCCTGATGGAATGGGGCTGAGGGTGAACTGGCCCGACTGCTCCTCGATAGCCAGGACTCCGGATCCGTTGTTGACGAACAGCAATGGTGTTCCCGGTTCGAGTCGGGCCACCTCTGGCGTGAATGCGGTGCCGTCGAAGACGATACGGATCTGGTCGATGGGGAGAGGAGCCTGGACTGCCGCAAGGGAGTTGGGAACAACCGCCGGTGGAGCGGCCTCCGCCTGTGGCGCTGATGGGAGAGTGATGACCGATGACGTGAGGATCGCAAGTGACAAGATCTGAATCCAGATCCTTGGCCGACGCCCACCGCTCGTTGAGTAACCGGGCGCGCCCGACAAACCAGTTGGACCCACGCTCTCAGCCTCCCCGCCTCAGTAGGTCAGCGAGTATCACGCAATTTCATGGCCCCGTCAACAGGTACCCGGATGGCGATGCGTCCTTGACGCTTCTCATTCCCATCGTCAAGTGACGCTTTTTCTGTCGAAGTGTTTTCCTCCGAGTGACGCTACTGATGGAGTACGTCTGGCGCCGGGTGATCGTTCGTGTGCTCAGCCGGTGTCGGCCCTCGCCATTGCAGGAGGCCACGCATCTGAGAAAAGCGCTAGATAGCCGTCGGCCCCGTGGGAAGAGAACCAATCGAAGGCTTCCTTGGCCGCGGCACGGGCCTCATCCCGATCTGGCAGCAACTCACCAAAGAGCGCCCGCAGGATCATCGCCGAAAGGGTCCCGTCAGTTGCCTCACACAGATCAACCGCTTCGCCGAACAGCCGGATTGATTCCACGTCTTGATCCGAGAGTGCAGCCCGGGCCGCGCTCGCCATCCTATCGATGAAGATGAATCTCTTCCCGACAGGCACGCTGCCTACATCCCATGCCTTGTTCAGCCGATCGAGGTCACGCATGCGCATCGCCGACCAGAGAGGGATCACCCAGGCCATGGCCTCGGGGAGCCGGCGTTGCTCCTCCTCTGAAGTCGCCAGCTCGTAGGCCAGTTCGTTGTTACCTCCCCAGAATGCTGCCAGGGCTCGCTGCCCAACGATCCAGTCGTCCAACTGAGGCTCCTCAGTGAGGGGCGCAGACTCGAGCAGCTCTCGAGCTTCGTCCAGGAACGTCGTATCTCCGGTCAGCTCCCAGCGCGTGATCCAGATGTCGGCACCGACTGTGAAGTGCCACCACGATGCCTCGGTTATCTCGAGGCTCTCGAGCATTGCCAGCGCCTCGTCAAGCTCACCGGCAATCGCAAGATGGTCGGCCTTCCTCGTCGTTGCCCGAACGAGGAAGTCGAACACGCCGATGCGCTGCGATATTTCCAGGTAACGATCCACCAGGTCAGGATGGGCTCGCCGACCGTGAATGGACCCGACCACAACGTAGTTGTTCAAAGCTCGTGTTTCCGCGACGGGGGATCCCCCCTCGGCGGCCAACTGGATCGCCCCTGCGAGCAGCGCCAGCGCCTCGTGGAGTCGGCCCAGGCCGGAGAGTGCAGTTCCACGAGTGTTCAACGACTCAGCAACGAGTTCGGTGTTTCCTGAGGCTTCGGCAGCCACCATTACATCCCGGGCAACGTCGGCCGACTCCTGCATTTGATTCGCCAGCATGTAGGAGCGAGCAAGATTCGAGCCCAGAAGCATCATCTCCGGTTCAGATGCCCGTCCGGCGTCGAAGCGGGGCGCCATGACTGAGATCGCCTCGGCGGGACGGTCTTCACCAATGAGCGTATAGCCGAGAATCCGGGTCGCCCTGACGACGCCTGCCTCGTCTCCATGGGATTCCTCCCAAGCGAGAGCCTGACGACTCAAGGAGGTGGCAGTGTCGTGGTCGGCGATGTGCGAGGCGGAGATTGCTCCCAGTTCCAACAGTGGAGCGCGACCTGCATCGTCACCGGGAATCTCGAGGGCTTGCGTCACCAATCCGAGCGCCTGTCGGTGGGAATGCAGGTCGGACGCTCGTTTGGCCGCCGATTGTAGAGAGCTGCGCGCCCTTCTGACGAGATCTTCATCCGGGCCAGTTTCCAGTGCACTCAAGTAGTGACTGGCCACGATCGCGGCGGACTCAGACAAGCCGACACCTTCATAATGTCTGGCGACGGCGATATGGCGGCGCTTGCGATCCTGCAGCGACAGTCGGCCGTAGGTGACCTCCCTGATCACACTTTGGACGAACTGATACTGGCCCCGCTCAGGCGATCGGGGATCATCGTCTAGTTGCAGGACCTCGTCGCGTACCAGCCGGGCGAGCGAGTCTTCAATTGTCTCCCGCGGGTATTCGGAGAGAACCGTCAGCGCATCCGCGGTGAACGACTGCCCGAGGACTGCGGCGTCCTGAATGATGGCTCGCTCGTCCGGTTCTAGACGGTCGATCCGGCTGGCCACCACAGCGTGCAACGAGTCGGGAACCGCGAGCGACTCGACGACGGACACCTGGCGATACCGATCGCCATCCTTGACCAGATCGCCCGACGCAACCAGGGTGCGCACATACTCGACGGCATACAGCGGCACGCCGGCAGCTGCACCAACCACGAGCTCGATGGTTTGCTGTTCCATGCCCGGCGCCATTCCCTCCACCAGATTTCGCATGTCCACCTCAGTCAGTGGTCCGAGGTGGGCCGACGTGAAACCTCTCCTAGCGGAGCCCCAGTCCGCGTGTCGTTCGAGCAATGCCGGGCGGCCAAGTGTTATAACCAGGATCGGGTGGGACGACGATCGCTCGACCAGTTCGACAATGAAGTCGAGCAATCCTTCATCGGCCCAATGGAGATCCTCGAAGACCAGGACGGTCGGGCCGCGTTGGGCAACGTGGTGGAAGAAGCTCCGGAGGGCTGCGAATAGGTCTGCCCGTTCCCCACCGGGCATTGAATCCAGCCCGAGCAATCCGGCAATGCGCGGCGCGATCCAATGCGTCGTCTCGGCATCCTCAACGAACTCTGCAACGGTTGTCTGGAGCTTCGTGCGGGCCTTCAATGGATCGTCTGTCTCGGCGATGCGGGCCCGCTGGCGGATCATTTCACCCAGCGCCCAAAAGGTGACACCGTCGCCGTATGCCGGTGATCGGCCCTGGTGCCAGTAGAACGTCTCGGCCAGGCCATCGACGTACTTCAGAAGCTCCCAGGCGAGGCGGCTCTTGCCAACTCCGCCTTCACCAACAATCGAGACCAGGCGTGCCCGACCCTCATGAGCCGTAGCGTGCAGCTGGTCTTTCAGTAGCCGCAACTCATATTTGCGACCGACAAATGGGGGCTCCAGACCTTCCGAGCGGCGACGGCCACCTCGTTCAGCTACCACCTCGACAGCCCTCCACGCCGTGACCGCCTCGGCCTTGCCCTTCAGATCGTGCTCGCCCGCACGCTCGAAGCGGATCGCATCACCAGTGAGTTCCTTGGTCGAGTCGCCTACGAAAACAGAACCCGGTTCGGCGATCG
>CBDTUP010000306.1:0-3719 GCA_965363685.1 uncultured bacterium
GGTGCCGGTGTTGTCGGAGGGTGTCTCATCGGGGCCGTTGGAGCCGTCATCGGCGATCGACGCCGTATTGGCCAACAGGCCGGTCGCGGTTTCGTCAATGTCCAGGGCCAGCTGCAGGGTGCCCGATGCACCGACATCCAGTGTTCCTAGATCGAAGATGCACACGGACGCCGGGCACGACCAACCGGGTGAGGACGCAGCCGCGTTGAAGGTGGTCCCCGGAGGGATGGTGTCGGTGATGAAGACGCCGGTCGCAGCCTGGCTACCGGTGTTGGCATAGGAGAGTGTGTAGGTGGTGGTGGTTCCGGGCGTCGGATCATCTGTCGAGTCCGACTTGGAGATCGTCAAATCCGGCGCTGCATCGAGCGGGGTGACATGGATCGCCGTCTCGTTGGTGTCGTCGGCGTCCGGCCGCGCATCGTCGTCCGTGATCGTCGCCGTGTTCGTCACATGGTCGATCCCGGCGGCCAGGGAGGCATCCACGGTGACGGCAAATGTGAGAGTGGCGGCCGGGTCTACATCGTCCAGGGTGCCGAGATCGTATGCGCAAACCGAGCCTGCCGGCGCTCCGTCGGCACAGGACCAGCCGGCGGTTGAGCCATCGGAGTCGAACGTTGTTGCGACCGGGACCGTCTCGGTGATCGTCACCCCCGTAGCGTCGGCGTAACCGACATTGTCATATGTGATTGTGTAGAGAACGGTGTCACCGGTTGCTGCGGAGGTGACACCATCGTCTTTCGAGATCGATAGGTCTGGCCGGGCGAGGACCGTGTGTGAGGTCGACGCGGTCACGTCGTCGGCGAAGCCCTCGGGGTGATAGAGGGCCGCCACCGTATTGGTGATCACCTCTGCCACGATGTCCAGGTCGCCTGCCGTGAGCGTGTAGTCGACGGTGAAGGTGCAACTTGTGCCGGTTGCGAGCCGATCGCATCCGTCGGCCGCGGCGGCCGTCCGGAGGGCACCGATGACGTCGTCGGTAACGAAACCATCGTCCAGCGGCGTGCTCGTGTCGGTGAAGATCAGATCGGGAGCACCCAGGGTCGGGGCTGCGGTGGAGCTGTTGGTCACGGTGAATTCATAGGTGACGACGTCGCCCGGGTTCGCGTATTCATCTGCCCCGACCGTGACTGCGCCGGCCGCGATGGACTTGGTGATGGAGAGGGCAGGATCGAACAGCTCGAGGGTGTGAGTTGCGCCGGCCGTAACCGGTTGGATCCCATTTGGCGGAAGCAGGGACACTTCGGCAGTGTTGGTGACGCTTCCGGGCGCGGAGCCAGCCGGAACGGCGTAGTCGTAGTCGAAGGAACAGGTGGCGCTTGCCTGGATCGTTCCACAGGCTGCGGCAGCAACCGCGGTCAGATCGCCGAGAACATCGTCGGTGAAGGAATCGACGGTCATCGGGAGTAGTCCGGCAGTGATGTCGAAGGTGTAGGTGACCATACTCCCGCCGGTGGCGAGATCCGGTCCGGACTTCTCCAGACTGACTGCACCGCAGATATCGAAGGTGGAGAACAAGAGGTCTTTCTGTTGGGCGTTCACGAGAGTCGAACTGCGGGACTCGGCGACCAGAGTGTTGAAACATCCGAGATCCGAGCCCAGCACCGCGTTCAGGTTGATACCCACCTCTAGGTACGAGTCAACCGGGAACTGCCCGGACGGCCCCGACTTGGGCGTATATGGCCACGGAGCGATTTCCGGAACCGTGTTGGCCGATCCACATACCGGGTCGGCGCTGGGGGCGGTGCGGCAATCGTTGATGACCTGGTTTCTCAGCTGCAGTGCTCCGCCCTGCCAGAAGAAGATCCGGATCTCGGGAACTCCGCCCTGGAAGTCGGCCACCACCAGCATGTCGTTTTCCCGGTGGGCACCCATCGATCCCGTGTCGACATTCCGGAAGGTCCCGTCGGCGGCCATCCCCAATTCCTCTTGAAGGAGCCAGAACCCTATCGACGCCGACCCGTTGGCGGCGTAGCGATCGATACCAAGGTAGAGGATCGTATCGTTGGTTACCGGGTGCGCGTAGGTGGCCGCGTAGGCATTGGTCACCTCGTTCTTGTCGGGGACACTGTTGCCATCGTGCAGCCACTGGCTCACATCTTCGACGTCCTTGGATCCCCCACCGGTGAAGTACGAGCCGTCGGCGATTCCATCGGCGATGAATGCGGAGGTGATGGCGGAACTCGAGCCGGCGAAGATGTCGGCGAAGTCGTCCGGCGCAGAGTCGGGAGTGTCGTCGACCGCGTTGCCATCTGTCTCGAAAACGCCCACCGCGGTCGTCACCGCCAACGCGACGATTGGAGCTGCGAGCTGAGACACGACCAGCACGAACGCGGCGGCTGTGGAGATTGCCCGCCTTCGCGCTGTTCGCGCGCTCTTGCGCGCGAACAACGGTTGATTGGCACCGAGCTCTATTTGGGATTTGCTGGTTGAGGGTTCCAAGTTTCCGCTCCGCTATGACACCTAGGTGTCTGTTCACCTGACCCGGCAGTCAATGTATTGATGGCCGGGCTCGAAGCCCGAAAACCTGCAGCGTTTGATCCAACGCGTGGAGCTGCTCCCACTGGTGTTCTCCTGACTGTATGCATAGGCATCGAACGTTTTGAAGGACATCTAGAGACATATCTAGAAAAAGTCCCCAGGTGACTAGTCCCCTAGCGTTTCCGCGATTGAGCCGTAGAATCGACCTATGCGATCGATCTGGAAGGGGGCCATCAGCTTTGGCCTCGTAACTATTCCGGTGGGCCTCTATTCGGCCACCGAGAACAAGACCCCCAAGTTCAAGATGCTGCGCGAATCGGACGGCAGCCCGATCAAGTACCGGCGGGTGGCCGAGGCCGACGGCGAGGAGGTCGTGTGGGATGACATCGTGCGTGGCTTTGAGATCGAGAAGGGCCGCTACGTCGTGTTCACCGACGAGGAACTCCAGTCGGCGACCACCAAGGGAACGGCCAAGGCCGTCGACGTCGTTCAGTTCGTGGACCAGTCTGAGATCGATCCCATGTATTACAAGTCGTCGTATTACCTGGCTCCCGAGCAAACGGGCGTGAAGGCATATCGAATTCTCCTCGATGCACTCAGCGCCTCAGGAAAGATCGGACTGGCCAAGGTGGCTTTGCGAGACAAGCAATACATGGCCACGGTTCGACCGAACGATGGTGTCCTGGTGCTCGAGACCATGCACTGGCCGGATGAGATTCGAGCAGCCACATTTGAGGAACTCGAAACGGATGTCGAAGTACGAGATGAGGAAGTACAGATGGCCAACATGATCATCGAGAACCTCTCCCGCGAGTTCGATCCCGACGAGTGGAAAGATCAGACGCGAGAGACAATCGAGGAACTGGCGCAGAAGAAGATCGATGGTGAAGAGATCGTTGCGCCCGATGCTCCCGAACCCACGAAGGTTGTCGATCTTCTGGAAGCACTCAAGGCAAGCGTCGAAGCCACCAAAGCCAAACGCGCAGCCAGCTAGAAGACAGTGGCTGGCAGCTGGTGGCTATGAGCCAATGGCCAATGGCCAATGGCCAACGGCTAATGGCTAAAGGCTCATGGCCCCTCTCCCCAACGAACCGTGAGCGTGTCCGAACGAATCGCGGCTTCCCGATCGGGTTCACCGATACAGCAGTACTCGAGTTCGGCGGCCGGACTGGCGCAGGACCTCGAGAACCTCGCCAGACAGATCATCGGCCGAATCGGACTGAACAAAGCCGGCCAAGCCC
>CBDTUP010000307.1:0-3670 GCA_965363685.1 uncultured bacterium
GAATCGCACACGACATCTCTGAGGCGAAGGTCACGGTGCACGGAGTGCCCGACCGCCCCGGGATAGCGGCCACCTTGTTCGAGCCGATGGCGAATGCCGAGATCAACGTCGACACGATCGTTCAGAACGTGTCCATTGACGGATCCACCGATATCAGCTTCACCGTTCCACGGGCGATGTCCGCGACCGCCCTCGAGGTCAGTGAGCGTCTGGTCGCCGATATCGGAGCTGCCGGTGTCGACATCGACAACGACATCGCCAAGGTTTCGCTGGTCGGCGCCGGGATGAAATCCCATCCGGGTGTAGCGGCCAGAGTGTTCAGAGCGTTGAGTGATGCCGGGATCAATATCGAGATGATCTCCACCTCGACAATCCGGATCTCCTGCGTAGTGCGAGCGGACCGAGTCGAGGATGCCGTTCGTACACTTCACCAAGCCTTCGAGGCGGAGCTGACGGGGGACGACGCCAGTGGCTAGCAAGACCGTCGCGGTAGTCGGTGCCACCGGAGCGGTCGGACGGGCGATGCTGTCGATCCTCACCGAGCGCCGGTTCCCGGTTGGGGAGTTGCGACTGCTGGCGTCGGCGAGGTCGGCTGGTCAGAAGGTCGAGACGGAGTGGGGCGAGATCGAGATCGAGGACCTGGCTGTTGCAGACCCGTCGGGCATCGAGATTGCTCTTTTCTCTGCGGGCGGCGGACGGTCGCGTGAGTATGCCCCGAAGTTCGCCGAATCCGGAGTGGTGGTCATCGACAACTCATCAGCTTTCCGCATGGTTGACGAGATCCCGCTCGTGGTGGCGGGAATCAACGACCACGCAGCCGCCAACCACAACGGCATCATCGCCAATCCGAACTGCACCACAATGACGATGTTGATGGGCGTGGCTCCTCTGCACCGGGCGGCGGGCTTGAAACGACTGGTTGCTTCGTCCTACCAAGCTGTTTCAGGATCGGGCAAGACCGGAGTCGATGAGTTGTCGCGCCAGACGCGGCAGCTTCAGGCGGACGAAGACGCCCTCAGCAACGGGACCTGGGTCGACCCGGGCGGCGAGGTTTATGCGCGCCCGATTGCTTTCAACGTCTTGCCGTTGATCGGTGACGCCGGCCCGCACGACTACACCGACGAGGAAATGAAACTCCTCAACGAGACCCGCAAGATCCTCGAAGCTCCCGGTATCGAGGCAGAGTCGACATGCGTGCGTGTGCCCGTGATGACCGGCCACGGCACGTCTGCTGCTCTCTGGTTCGACCGACCCGTGTCACCCGAAGAGGCGGTCGAGTTGATCAACGAGGCGCCGGGTGCTCAGGTGTGGCTGGACAAGGTTCCGACTCCGCTGGATGCGGCAGGCATCGATGATGTGCTGGTGGGTCGTATTCGCCCGACGCTCGACGGCAAGGGTGGGTTGAATCTGTGGACCGTCGGCGACAATCTACGCAAAGGCGCAGCGCTCAACGCAGTCCAAATAGCGGAGTTGCTCGTCTAGCCCGCGACTCGCGACTAGATGATGCAGAAGGCCCCGGCCATGTCGTCGTGGAACTCTTCGCCGATGACTAGGGGGCAGAGCTCGCGATCAAACGGGACCAGCTTCAGAGAAGCGACCGAGTAGTCGGTTGCGGTCAACGGGGGGACAGTTGTCGTCGGTGCCGGCGCGGGGTTGGTCGCCGGGGGAGCCGTTGTCGGTGTCGGTGCTGGAGCCGGTGGTATTCCACCTTCACAGAAGACGACCGAAACGTACAGGTAGCCGTCGGCGCCGCGGGTTTGTCCGGTGCCCATTGACGTCCACTTCGACGAGGTGATGACGGACCAGTGCGAGCCACTCTTGGCGAACTCCTCGAAGATGCGATCGACGTTTGGACCCATCCCGACAACTTCCCCAACCGAGTCACAAACGCCGAGAAGGGGGCTCAGGTCTGCATGGAATGGCTTCTCGGCGGATGCCTGTGCCCGTGCCTGGGCGACCGCCAGAGACTCCGCCTCTGAGAGAATGGGTAGTCCGCTGCCCCTGGCTGAAGCGACGGCGGAATCTAGGTCATCAGCTACCGCCGGGAGGGCAATTAGCAGGGTCAAGACGGCCGCGATGAAGGAAAAAACTGTATGTCGGGGTCTCACCACGGGAGCATAGAAGACTCTTCATGGTGATTTCCAGCTCACTCACAGTGGCAAGGAGTGGAAGCGCACTTGGGGCATCCATGTGCGTAGCGGTCTACGGCTTGCTCCAGATCGATTCCGGCCTGGTTCGCCAGTGAGAAGGTCCAGGCGAGAACATCTGCGAATTCGTGCTTCTGTTGAGCTGCGCTTCCCTTCCGCAGTGACTGAGCGAGCTCCCCAACTTCTTCGGTCAGCCAAGCGATGGATGCGGGTACTCCTCTCTCCCGATCGCGCTGGCCGTAGGTCTCCTCCATGGCTCGTTGGAACTCACTGATGAGCATGTCATCCTTCTATTGCTCGGCGGATCGTAACCCACAAGCGCGACGCTTTTCACCGACCGAGATGGGCAAGCAGCAGGTCGGGTCGGTCGGTGATGATCCCGTCCACACCCATCGAGATCATGTCGTCGAACGATGCCGGATCGTTCACCGTCCATGGGATGACTTGGAGTCCAAGCCGGTGGGCGTCCTCGATGTCCTGGCTTCGCAGACTCGTATACCGAGGTGACCAGATCGAAGCACCCTTCCCAGCCAAGGTCTCGAGGTCGGTGAACCGGTCCGGGGTGAGCGCCGCAAGAGTCAGGTCGGGCGAGGCGGAATGAACGGCCCATAGGGATCTGTGATCAAAACTCTGAACGACGATCCGTTCGTCGAGATCGAAGCGAGACACCAGCTCGAGGAGGGCAAGTTCAAAAGGGCCCGCCTCGACGCCGTCGAATCCATCGCCGATAGTGGCGGGATCGTCCGGTCGGCGTTTCGTTTCGACATTGAATCGAATGGTGGCCGCGGTCGCTCGTTGTGTCTCCGACTTGACCGGGGAGTCCCGGTAGCTCTCCACGAATTCGAATAGCTCGACGAGCGTGACGACCCGGAAGTCATTGCCGGCGAGTTCCGTTGCCTCTGCCAACTGCTCGGGGAATTCACCTTCGCTGGGGTTGCGGTCGCATTGAAACCATTGGAGCTGGTCGCCGGTGAGGGTGGCAACTGCCCTTTCTGCATGGGTCCGAGGATCATCCGGGTCCGGAATCGTTGACGGAGCGTTGTCCCGCAGTCTGCATTTTTCTGGTCCGATTACTGGATCGTGCCAGACGACGACCTGTCCATCAGCACTGAAATGCAGATCCAGTTCGAGTGTTGTGACGCCAAGATCCAGAGCAGTCTCGAATGCCTGAAGTGTGTTTTCCGGGTGGAGACCTCTGGCCCCACGATGACCCTGCACGTCGAAACCGGCCACGATCGGGGCGGGAGGGAGCCCGTCTCCTCCGGAGGTGCCACACGCATCGAGGAGGAGCAGGGCGAGCGCCAATACCGCCAGTCTGCGGTTCATCCTGCTGCCCCGAATCTGTGGATCTGCACCCATCAAAACTACCGGAGGCCGTCACGAGCGTGTTCCAAGTCAGGTCCCGACTTCAGTCTGTAGGCCACGAGTCTGCTCCAGCTCTGGCGGTTTCTCGCGACGTCGAGAACGTCGGTAGACGGATGCCGGAAGGTGGTCTTCCGGCATCCGCTGATACCAACTCAGAT
>CBDTUP010000308.1:0-3648 GCA_965363685.1 uncultured bacterium
CCTTCGCCTGCCGCATACTCGTAGTCGTAATAGCCGTCAAAATCGTCTTTGCCGGTCGGACGATCCTCGAAACAGATCGCGCATTTCGGGTACTCGAAACCAGCCACCCGCCAAACATCTACGTGCCCTTTGAGGACGTCGTTCCAGGTGTCCTGGAGGCCAACCACCGGCGCACCAACTGCGAATGGAAGGGTTCAGCCAGTTACTGGGACGTCGTAGTCGGCGCCAGCAAGGCCGAGTCTGCCGCCTGGAGCTACGCCACACCACGACCAGGTTACGAGGAGATCGCAGGACATCTATCCTTCTATCCTGCTCTTATGGGTGACTGCTATTTGGGGGACGAACGAGTTGAGCCTCAACCGGGCAACTTCTACGGCGGCTGGATCACGGCCGACATCGTTGGCCCATTCAAAGGTGCCGAAGGTACGTGGGGTTGGTAGACGTCTATGAAGATTCTCGTCACCGGCGCCTCCGGTTACATAGGCGGAAGACTCGTCCCGACGCTCCTCGCGGCCGGCCATTCCGTCCGCTGCATGAGTCGCAATCCTGCCAAACTCGAGCAACAGCCGTGGTTCGACGACGTCGAAGCGGTTGCCGCCGACGCCCTCGAAGGGTCCAGCCTTGATCGTGCGATGGCAGGATGTGATGCCGCCTTCTATCTAATCCACTCTATGGATGGTACCGACACCGATTTTGGTGATCGGGATCGCCGTGCGGCCCAGAACTTCGCACATGCTGCTGCGAAAGCCCAGCTGTCACGAATCGTTTACCTGGGCGGTCTCGGTGGAGGCGATGAGCTGTCGAAGCATCTGAGTAGCCGGCAGGAGGTCGGCCGTATTCTCGCCGCGGGTCCGGTTGACACCACCGAACTTCGGGCCGCAGTGATCATAGGGTCCGGTTCCGTTTCCTTCGAGATGCTGCGTCATCTCACAGAGGTCCTCCCGGTGATGATCACTCCCCGCTGGGTTCGTACCCGCTGCCAGCCGATAGCGATCAGCGATGTACTCAGAATCCTGGTAGCGGCCATCGAAGAGCCCCCCGGAGACTCCCATGTCTGGGAAATCGGAGGTCCCGACCAACTCAGCTACCAAGACATGATGCGCGGTTATGCGGAGGTTGCCGGCCTATCGAAACGAGTGATCATGCCCGTACCTGTCTTGAGTCCCGGACTCTCGAAGCATTGGATTGGACTCGTCACCCCGCTGCCAACGGGTGTTGCCAAGCCCCTGGTTGAGAGCCTCCGAAACGAGGTAACCGTCGAAGACAACCGGGTCGCGGAGGAACTGACGGGCGGGTTGATCGGATATCGGGAGTCGGTGCGCAAGGCCCTCAGCACCGCAACCACCTCGGTGGTAGCGACCCGTTGGTCGGACTCCTCCACCTCACCGGCTGAACCGCTGCCCACCGATCCGGAATGGGCAGGAGCGACGCTCAACAGTGATCGCCAAACGGTGACCACCAGCGCTTCACCCTCTGACGTTTTCTGGGCGTTCTCCCGCATCGGCGGAGACGTTGGCTACTACTCGACCGACTGGGCCTGGAGCTTGCGAGGAGCCGCCGACAGTCTCATTGGTGGAGTCGGCCTCCGGCGAGGAAGACGGCACCCCGAATCACTGCGACTAGGGGAGTCCGTGGACTTCTGGCGTGTTTCTGCCCTGGAGCCCGATCGGAGACTGCAGCTGCATGCGGAGATGAAGGTGCCGGGCGAGGCCTGGCTCGAGTTTGAGGTGGAAGATACCCCGACCGGCAGTCTCCTCAAGCAGACGGCTTCCTTCTATCCACGTGGACTGCTGGGCCGCCTCTACTGGCTGACCCTGGTCCCGTTCCACGGTCTGATATTCAAGAAGATGGCGCAAGGCATTATCGAAGCTGCCGAGAAACGTTCCACGAGTTCGGAAACAGTCGCACCATCCTCCTGACAGCAACAGGCGGCCAAAACACAATCCGGACGGCAGCCCTAGACCCGACTCTCGCACCAGGCCGCTACGACGGCAACGAGGTCACTCCGGGCCGTCTCAACCTCATCGAGGTCGGCGAACTTCATGTAGCGAGCGGTCTCGCCACCACCTTCGAGGCGCGGATGATCACCCGGTATGTGCGCTCCGGTGTGAAACATGAGGCTGGCGTGCTTCTTCGAACGGGGGTTGAAGCTCGCCATGTTTCCCTTGTACATGAAGGTAGGCGACTTCCACTTGATCGTCTCGGTGATGCGTTCATCTTCTAGGACTACCGATCGAACGGCGAGTACGACGGGCTTCATCGGATTGTCGTAGGTCGCCAACCAAGCTTCAACTTCGGGATTGGTATGCATGGCCAGAAACTAGCGGGCAGGTCGGGGATTCGCCTCGGTCAGTCCTCGAGCCAGCCTGGATCCGCCGGAACGTCAACGGCATATTGCTCGAGTACGGCCAACGGCACGATCTGAAGGACCGACTCGTCCGAAGCGGCCAGAACCACCGGCGCGGCGACCCCATCGAGGTGGGCCTTCAGCCAGTTCGCTGCCGTTACGCACCACCTATCACCTGGATTGAGGCCGGGAAACCTGAATGCCGGCACCGCGGTCATCAGGTCGTTGCCGATGGTCCGTTGATGCTCGAGGAACTCTTTGGTCACGACCGCACAGATCGTGTGGCTCCCGCGATCGCTCAGATCGGTTCTACAGTCACCGTCCCTGAACCATCCGGTCAACGGATCGGTGCTGCAACTCTCCAAATCACCACCCAGCACATTACGTGGCATGCACCCATTATTGCCGGGTGTCTGCTCGGTTTGGTGCCGGTACAGCAGCAACACCGATAACGTGACGTCCATGAATCAAAATCTGCCACAGGCAATCGATCGCCGGCTCACCCACTGGCTGGCGGAGCACGGAGTGTCGGCCCTCCGTATCAGCATCGGGGTCATCTTTTTCTGGTTCGGCATTCTGAAGTTCTGGCCGGGTTTGAGCCCGGCGGATCAACTGGCAACGCAAACAATCGATCAACTGTCCCTGGGGCTCCTCCCTGAAGAACCGGCGCGCGTCCTCCTGGCTCTGCTCGAGACGTCCATCGGAATCGGACTGATCTCCGGGAAGTACATGCGATTCACGCTCCTGCTCCTGGTCGGACAGATGCTTGGAACCGTTACTCCGCTGTTCCTATTCACGGATATCACCTGGGCCGACCCATTCGTGCCCACCCTCGAGGGTCAATACATCCTCAAGAACATCGTGCTGGTGTCCGCGGCCCTCACTCTCGGGGCGACAGTGCGCGGGGGCGGACTGGTCGACGATCCCAAGATCATGGAAGTCGCAGCCGGATGGGCAGCGAATTCACCCGGCGGCCCAACTAGTACCAGATCGTAGGAACGGCTTTCGGGTCGGCGGTTGCCGGAAGAAACCTGGCAACTCCCCGTCGGAACCGGTCGGCCGTCCAGGCAACCACAGCAGCATCCAAGACATCATCAACGGGTACCTCCCCGGCGGTACCGGGGAGTAGCTGCGGGATGACAATCCCGACTGACTCGAGGAGATGGCGCCGGTGTTGCCGGCCATTCCAGGTCTTCTTGCTATGCGCGAGGGGTTGACCGGCAATCATCCGAAAACCACGCTGTTGGTGAACGCCGTGACGTTCACACCGGGCACGGTCGGCATCGAGATCATCGGACGGC
>CBDTUP010000309.1:0-3642 GCA_965363685.1 uncultured bacterium
CTCATGGGCGAAGGCGCCTGATTGGATCTCGGAGAGGATCTCTTTCATGGCCGCCTTGGTGTCGTCCGTGACGATCCGTGACCCGCGGGTGTAATCGCCATACTCGGCGGTGTCCGACACCGAGAATCGCATGTATGACAGTCCACCTTCGTAGAGCAGGTCGACGATCAGCTTCAGTTCGTGCAAGGTCTCGAAGTAGGCGGATTCCGGTTGGTATCCCGCCTCGACGAGCGTCTCGAAGGAGGCTTTGATCAGCGAGGACACTCCACCACAGAGGATGACCTGTTCGCCGAACAGGTCGGTCTCGGTCTCTTCCTTGAAGGTCGTTTCGAGCACTCCGGCCCGACCCCCGCCGATGCCCCATGCATAGGACAATCCCAGCGTGTGGGCCGAACCGGTGTGATCCTGATGAACCGCGATCAGACACGGGACACCGGAGCCCTCGGTGTAGGTACGGCGCACCAGGTGTCCCGGTCCCTTCGGAGCAACCATGGCCACGTCTACGTGTTCAGGCGGAGTGATCGCCCCGAAGTGGATGTTGAACCCATGAGCGAAGAACAATGCGTCTCCGGGTTCGAGGTTCGGTTCGATGTCGCGCTCGTACAGCTCGGCCATGTTCTGGTCGGGTGTGAGCATCATGATGAGGTCGGCTCCGGCCGCGGCTTCTGCCGGCGTCTTGACCTTGAGTCCTTCGGCTTCGGCTTCGGCTCGTCGTGAGGAGCGCTCGCGCAGTCCAACTACGACATCGACGCCGGATTCCTTGAGATTCAGGGCGTGTGCGTGCCCCTGGCTGCCGTACCCGATCACGGCCACCTTGCGGCCTTTGATGATCGAAGGGTCGGCATCGTCGTTGTAGTAGATGGTCGCCATGGGTCCTCGTTTCTAGCTCGCCCGCAACTTACGGCTCTTCTGGTCGCGTGACAAAGCGACCCGCCCCGACTTGACCAGATCGACGATCCCATAGGGTCGGACGAGTTCCACGAAGTCATTCACCTTGTCCGGGGCGCCGGCGACCATGAACATGATCGTGTTGACTCCGACATCGACGGCGATGGCATCAAACAGCGTGGCCACTTCCAACACGTCGCTTCTCTTTTGGCGTTCGGTTGAGACCCGTATGAGGGCGATCTCACGCTCGACGGAAGTGGCCGGTTCCAGTTCCATGATCTTGACGACGTTCACGAGCTTGTGGAGTTGTTTCTTGACCTGCTCGAGTTCCGGAGCATCAACCACGATCGTCATCCGGGAGATTTCCTCGTCGGCGGTTGGACCGACGGCGAGGGAGTGGATATTGAAGCCGCGACGGGCGAGCAACGATGAGACGCGTGCCAGGACGCCCGCCTTGTTTTCTACGAGAACGGACAGCGTGTGTTTGGTCATGCGACACCTCGGGGAACACAGGCTGAAGGCTGATAGCTGCGAGCTGATGGCTCGTTCATGCCAAGTCCTCCGGTCCGAGAATGATCTGGTCGTTCGATCCGCCGGCCGGAACCATCGGGAAGACCATCTCATCGGGGTCGACGACGAACTCGATCAGGACGGGCCGATCGTTGATCGACAATGACTTCTCAATCGCCGGCACTACTTCCTCCGGTCGCTCGACCCTGATACCAACACAACCCATCGCCTCGGCCAACATCGGGAAGTTGACGGATTCGCGGCCTAGTTCGCTGGCCGAGTAGCGCTTTCCGTAGAACAGGGTTTGCCACTGGCGGACCATGCCGTGGACGCCGTTGTTGAGCAGTGCGATTTTGATAGGGAGTCCCTCTTCAAAGGCGGTGGCCAGTTCCTGATGCGTCATCTGGAAGGACCCGTCGCCGTCGATCAGGAAAACAGTCCGATCGGGTGCCCCCGCCTTCGCTCCGATTGCCGCCGGCACACCGAAGCCCATGGTGCCGAGGCCACCGGAGTTGATCCACTCGCGGGGTTTGCTGAACTTCCAGTGAAGCGCCGTCCACATCTGGTGCTGCCCAACGCCCGAAACAACGATGGCATCGCCACCCGTCTGCCGGTGCAGTTGCTCGATGACGTACTGCGGTTTGAGTGGGCCGTCGGGTTGCTGGTCGTAGGTGACCGGATGGTCGGTCTTCCACCGTGTCACCTTGTCGAGCCATTCGGTGTGATCGGGCGAGGGACGATCCCCCCAGGCCTCCAGCATCTGCTCGAGTACCCGTCCCACGTCACCGACGATCGGAATCTCGGCCTGGCGGACTTTTCCGATCTCCGCCGGATCGACGTCGACATGAATGACACTCGCGTGGGGAGCGAAGAAGTCAGGGTTGCCGGTGACTCGATCATCGAACCTGACACCGAGACCCACGAGCAGATCCGATTTCTGGATCGCCGTCGTTGCCGCGTACGTGCCATGCATACCCGGCATTCCGAGGAATAGGTCGTGGTCGCCCGGGAAACCGCCGAGACCCATCAGCGTGGTAACGACCGGAGCGTTCACCTTCTCGGCGAACTGACGAAGGCCGTCCGATGCTCCCGCCTTGATTACTCCGCCTCCGGCGTAGATCACGGGCTTGTGTGCGGCGGCGATCATGTCGATCGCTTCCTGCACACGACGGGGGTGTCCATCGATGGTCGGTTTGTAGCCGGGTAGGTCGAGTGTCTGCGGTTCGTGCCAGGTCAGATGGGCGTTGAGGATGTCCTTGGGTAGATCTACCAGGACCGGTCCGGGGCGGCCGGTAGCCGCGATGTGGAAGGCCTCGTGAATGACATCCGGGATGTCTTCTGCGCGGGTCACGAAGTAGTTGTGCTTGGTGGCATTCATAGTGATACCGGTGGTGTACGCCTCCTGGAAGGCGTCGTTTCCAACTGAAGTTGTTGCCACCTGGCCGGTGATGGCCACGATCGGAATCGAGTCGATCAGAGCGTTGGCCAGCGGAGTGACGAGGTTGGTGGCCGCCGGTCCGGAGGTGACGATGCAGACCCCGACCCGGCCGGTTGCCCAGGCGTATCCCTCAGCCATGTGGCCTGCGCCTTGCTCATGTCGAGCCAGCACGTGCCGGATAGGCGAGTCGTACAGCGGGTCGTAGGCGGGCAGGATGGCACCGCCGGGCAAGCCAAATACCATATCTACGCCTTCGCGTTCCAAAGCTCGGATGACGGCTTGGGCTCCGCTTATGGTGCTCATCGTGTTCCTTCGGTTGGGATACAAAAAACCCTCCGGTTGGGAGGGCATCGGCGGGCACACACGTCCTGGTTGCGACGTATGTGCCTATGGAAGTACGAGAATGTCTGTTGCGTACATGTGGAGCGAAAGTATGCGGGATTCGCGAGGAGATGTCAATCTCCGATTTGTGGTCGCGCGAGATATGTCTTGGAATCGGGATGGATGGGTATGAATCGATCGGAACTCCTGGGACATCTTCTGCGCCGGAGAGGCGAACTGAATGCCGAGTTGGCGCACCTGACTGCGCCTCCCGAGGCCGGAGCGAATGTATCGTTCGGCAAGCGCGTTGGGGACGGAACCACCGAAGCGGTCGAGCGGATCAGCACCACGGCCACAGCCAGATCTCTGTCGCGCTCGCTCACCGACATAGAGAGAGCCTTGGCGAAGCTGGAGGACGGCACGTACGGTTTGTGCGATGGGTGCGGCGAGGAATATCAGTACTCCCGCTCCGCCCATGACAACAT
>CBDTUP010000310.1:0-3634 GCA_965363685.1 uncultured bacterium
CGGTGCAATGTGCACCTCCACCAACTTTATACGCCGAGTGGCAGCGACGGCCACTGATTGTGGTATTCATTTACACCCTCATGGTCGTACTAGACAGACCAGTGAGAGCGGGCGGCGAACTCTTGGTTGGCCCAGCCCAGCCGCCGGCCGAACTCGGCGTCGAGGGTTGGGTTCCGGCGTTGTGTACTCCAGTGGTGGCAGGCCATTGCCAGGGTGACGGCCATATCGTCGTGCCGGCCGGTGTCGTGTTGGAACCGAAATCGGTCCTTAGACGTCTCCCCGATACGAACGTGGGCAAGTTCCTCTACCAGGCCGTCGGCAGCGACCAGAAGCCCCCAGAGTGACTCTGGGGGCTTCTGTCTCGTCAGCGGTCAACTACAAGGTGTTAGTGCTCGCCGCCCGGCCGGCATGCCACTCCGGGCGATGGCAGGATTGCCTTGGCCGTTTCAAGGTCGAACGCGTTCTTCAAAAAAACGAGGAATGTGCCATAGGACTGCGTCTGAGTCGGCTCACTTTCCTCGATCACATCGTTCAACCCGGAAAACGCGCAGATCGAGTGCGCCCGGTACGAGGCAATTGGTGTGGTACCACCTTCAGCCCCATCCGGTCCCGGCGGTCCCTTCACTTCGCCTGCGAGCGCTGCGCCAGCGCTGAACACAAGCATTATCACCATGAGAATCGCGAGTACCGCGATCCGGCCTGACATTCGCATGTCGAGTCCCCTCTCGCTAGGCCATCCCGCTCACCTTCGAGCGGAGAAATCAGGGTACACGCCGGCCGGGTTGAACAGGATGACGCTTTCTGCGAACCCAGATTGACTAGTGACCCGGCCCAGTGGAGGGCGTAACGGATAATGCGACCGCTTCAACCAGTCCCCCTCCCCCACCCTTTCCACGCAGAAACGCCGACAAATGTCCCCTTTTTGTCCCCATTTGCCATCCCGCCCGATCCAACCATCGAACCCCGAACATGAGAAAACCCCCTCTGAACAGGGGGTTTCCGGTGTCGGAGGGGGGACTTGAACCCCCACGCCCGTAATAGGGCACTAGGCCCTCAACCTAGCGCGTCTGCCAATTCCGCCACTCCGACGTGGAGCCAGCATTATAGACCCAGTCTGCTAGCCGGTAGATCGGTGCCAGAACGCAGCATTCCACGTATCCGGGAAGGCCGCGACGTGCTCGAAACCATCAAATGAAGCCTCCCAAACCGCAGCGGCATTGGGCACCGCATACATCGGAACGATGACCACGTTCTCTGCCAATAGCCCATCGATTTCCTCGAGCCGGTCTCTCAGGTCCTCGAGGTCGAGGATGCCGTCCAGAGCAGTTATCCGGCTGTCCAGATCACCGGCAACCAACGACTCGGCCGAACCCTCGGCCCCCCAGCGGTAGAAGTTGTAGCCATCATTCTCGGGCAGCGTCGAGAAACGAGCTTCGAGGTCGGCAACGGCTCCAACCGGTCCCGGCGTAGCCCGCCATGCCCACTCCCCTATGTCGAACGCTCCGGTCAACACGCGATCCCGGAAGAACTCCCCGAGCTCGAGCAGTTCGATATCGACGGATAGGCCTGCAGCTCCAAGCCGCTGCAGGAGCGCACCGGCGATCTGGGTTCGTTCCAGACTTGTCGAAGTTGCGAAGTCCACGGTTGCACTCGTCGGTTCCAGATCCTCGATAGCCGTGGCGAGCAGCTCCGCCTGAACCGTCTCGTCGACGGTGTAGGCAGACCAGGCCGCTGCCGAGGCCGCAGGCCACGACATGCCAACGACCGTGTCCAGAACGGGCACCCGGTTTGCCAAGACGTCAGAGACTATTGCCGGGCGATCAATCGCTCTCGCGACGAACTCCCGGAAGGCGAGTGATTCGTTCATCGAACCCGGGTTTGCTTCGAACCTGCCAGGGCCAAACTCGAAACCGATATGTTCGTACTCCGGTCCTGCGGCTATTTGGAGATCGATAGAAGCGGATAAATCAAACTCGTCGAGCAGAGCCGGATCGGCAGCCACCAACGCTGCGTCCACAGCCTGGAGTCGGAAGGCGGCTAGTAGAGCGTCATCGCCGGGATAGAACGCGACTTTCACGGAATCCAGATACGGGAGCTTGTCACCAAGTTCATCGACCCGCCCGTACGCCTCGTTGCGAACGAATCGGACGCTCTGGCCGGTGTCCCAACTGTCGAATCGGAAGGGACCGGCGCTCATCCATGTCGTTTGATTCCAATCCTCCGCGAAGTCGGCCTCACTTGCCTGCTCGACCGGAACAATCACCGGAAACAGTGACAAGACCCGGATTGTTGGGCGCTCCAACAGCATCGACACGGAGTCATCGGTCGCATTCACCGAACCCGGAACGATCAACTGGTGCAAATCACGAAGATCAGGGCGGATCGGCAGCGCCGGATCGACCATGAGTTCGTAGGTGAAAGCAACGTCGTGGCCGGAGACCGGTGTGCCATCCTCCCAACGGACTTCGGGGTCGAGTTCATACCGCAACGTCAGCGTTCCGTCTTCGTTGACGGTGAGTCCCCCGTTGTCGAGACTCGGAATCGATACCGCAGCCAGTGGCACAGGATCGTGGGTCTTGGCATCGATGTCTATCAGACCAATCGTCCACAATTCGGTCACTACCTCAACAGCGGCGGCATTCCCTCCGGTCAGCAAAGGATTCAGCGATAGTGGTTCACCCACGATTCCGAAGACTGCACTACCTCCCGTCGGAACTGAGAGCGGTTCAGTCGTCGTTGTCGATGCCGACGCGGCAGTGGTTGGCGGCGAGGTCGCTGAAGTCGATGAGGTACTGCTTGCGGCAGTCGGGTCGTCGCCCTCGGTCAGTTGAGGGATGAACAGCCACAATGCAGCAATCCCGATGACCGTGAGTCCGATGATTCCCAGCGCGACAAAGCGGCGCATGCCACTACCTCGTTCGGTCGGCTTCACCTGATAACGACGTTAGCCCAACAGCCAGGCAAGAAGCATGGTTGTCAAAGCGAAGACTCCGCCTGCAATCACCGTCAGACGATCCAAGTTCCGCTCTACGACTGTTGATCCGCCGAGAGATTGAGGCGCGAAGCCGCCACCGAACATATCGGAAACGCCGCCGCCGCGGCCGGCGTGCAGCAGAATGAGCCCGATCAGACCGAGCGAAGCTATGACATGTACGACGATGATGGCAATCGTCATGGGGTTGAATCCTCCTCGTCTGCACCCGTCGGATGCAACGGCCGCCACAGTATGGAAGCGGCTGACTCCGAAAGCAAGTTATCCGACCTCATCCAGCCTGTTTGGCGACAGCCTCGGCAGCCTTGGCCGCCGCCTCCGGATCACCCAGATAGCCCGATGATATCTTCCGTAGGTCGACATCAAGCTCGTAGACCAGCGGAATACCCGTCGGAATGTTCAGGACGGGGATCTCCTCGTCGGAAATACCATCGAGGTGTTTCACGAGTGCTCGGAGGCTATTGCCGTGCGCAGCGATGAGTACCCGCTTGCCTTCTCGCAGGTCGGGGACGATCTGGTCATACCAGTACGGCAGCATCCGGTTGACCACATCCTTCAGGCATTCGGTCGCAGGCAAGAGATCCGGTGGTAGTGATGCGTAGCGCCGGTCATGAGCCGGGTGACGCTCATCGCCTGGATCCA
>CBDTUP010000311.1:0-3620 GCA_965363685.1 uncultured bacterium
GAATACGAAACTGCGGTTCCGAACCGCGGTCATGCTGAGCCTGCTGGTGCCGCTGGCGGGTTGTGGCTCTTCGACGGCCGATTCGACCTTGGCAGCATCTACCACGACAACGATCCCGCCAACCACGACCACCACGATCGCCACACCGGAACCGATCCCTGTCGATCCGCCTGACGGCATGGAGCTGGCTTGGAGCGACGAGTTCGACGGCGAGACCATCGATACAACCAACTGGACCTATGACATTGGCGGCTGGGGATGGGGCAACGGCGAAGCTCAGTACTACACCGACCGGTCCGAGAACGCCCGTGTGCAGAACGGATTGCTGGTGATTGAAGCCGCCAAGGAGCAGTTCGAGGCGAGCTACTACACGTCCGCACGCCTCCTCACGCAGGGCCTTCGTGAGTTCCAGTACGGCTACATCGAGTCTCGCATCAAGGTGCCCGATGGGAAGGGGACCTGGCCGGCGTTCTGGATGCTCGGCGCCAACTTCGGGAGGGACACCGAGAACCCCGATGACAGCAACTGGCCGGATGTCGGAGAAATCGACATCATGGAGTACGCCGGCAAGGAACCGGATCTCGTGCTGGGGACCATCCACGGTCCCGGGTATGCGGGCGCCGGAGGTCTCACGACCTGGAACCGGCAGGAGTTCTCGATTGCCGACGACTTCCACACTTTCGCCATCGACTGGGACTACGACGGTATCCGCTGGTACTTCGACGGTGAGCTCTACGCAGAAAAGAGCAGAGATTCGGTGGGGGATCGGGAGTGGGTGTTCGACCAGCCGTTCTTCATCATTCTCAACCTCGCACTCGGCGGCACCATAGGTGGACTCATACCGCCGGATGCCGACTTCCCTCAGTATCTTCACGTCGACTACGTCCGCGTGTATCAGCCGGTGGATGGCTAGGGACATGTCTGGCGGCGTCCAAGCGGACCGGGCCGATCCGGCCTTCTTTGACGATTTCAGTGCAGGGCAGCTCGATCATTCCAAGTGGAATGTGCAGACGACCGGCCGAATCGTCAACGATGAGCTGCAGGCCTATGTCGACTCCTCAGAGACTATCTACTTCGAGCCCGGGGGAGCCCAAGCCGGCGGCAACGTCCTCGTCCTCCATTCCCGGTACCGGCCGGGTTTTGAGACTGAGGACGGGCAGGCTTTCGATTTCCTTTCCGGCCGAATCGACACGAGAGACCGCTTTGCGTTCCGGTACGGCCGGGCATCGGCCCGAATACAGCTTCCCGCCGGGACCGGGCTGTGGCCGGCGTTCTGGGCGATGGGACCCGGCCGTTGGCCGGCGACCGGCGAGATCGACATCATGGAGTACGTAGGCGAACCGGGTTGGGTGAGCAGCGCCGTGCACGGGCCCGGATATTCCGGAGAGGCGGGCTTGGTCAACAAGCTGTATTTCTCGGACGGCGACGATGCGACCGGTTGGCACACCTACACGCTCGACTGGACGCCGGACCGACTTCACTTCGAGGTTGACGGAGCCACCGTGTACCGAGTGACCCGACCAATGGCCGAGTTCTTCGGCCCCTGGGTGTTCGATAATGAGAAGTTCCTCATCCTCAACCTTGCACTGGGTGGCACCTATCCCTTCAAGACAAATGGAATCCGGTCGCCCTACTACGGCATGAGCGAGGAAACCGTGGATCGGATCAAAAGGGGTGAGGCGAGAGTTTTGATCGACTGGGTTCGGGTTGACACGGATATGGAGCCCGCGGGACTGGTGGCGTCGCCGGATGGTCCGACGAAGGAAGAGGATTGATATGGCGGCCAAAGGGGTTGATGTTCTGGTCAACTTGCATGCCAGGTTGGGTGAGGGCCCCAGGTGGGATCACCGCAAGGGTTTGCTGGCATGGGTAGATATTCTCGGTGGCCACGTACACCTAACCGACCCCGCCAACGGATTCACCACTACTACTCAGGTAGGGCCGGATGTTGGCGCTCTGGCTCTCCATGGTGATGATGATTACTTGCTTGCGATTCGGAACGGTTTCGCCACTCTCACCAATGCGGAGATCGTGGACTTCCAGCCCGTGTTCAGCGAACCCGATGCGCGAATGAACGATGGGGTGGTTGATCCGGCCGGTCGATTCGTGGCCGGCTCAATGGGGCGCAATGCGCCTCCCGGAGTGGGATCGCTCTATCAACGAGAGGTCGACGGATCGGTTCGGACCCTCTTCGATGGCGTCACCATCTCCAATGGTCTGGCCTGGTCGGCGAGCGGCGATCACCTGTATTACGTCGACAGCGGATTGCAGCGGATCGATCTGATGGACTACGACCTAGCGTCGGGGTCGGTGTCGGGGCGGCGGCCGTTCGCGGATGTTCCTGAGACCGATGGAACGCCCGATGGGATCGCCATCGACGCCGAAGGCTGTCTGTGGGTGGCGCTGTGGGGCGGCGGCAAGGTGCGCAGGTATTCACCGGATGCAGAGATCATCGGAGAGATCGAGATTCCCGCCGCCAGGGTGTCGGCCTGTGGATTCGGTGGTCACGACCTCGACTTGCTGTTCGTCACAACCGCAGCCGTTGGAAGGGGAGATAGCATCGATGACGGCGGTCTCGACGGAGCCTTGTTCGTGGTTGATCCAGGTTGTCGAGGCATTCAATCGATCGTGGCTGGAGGATCCTCATGACCGCCTTGTATGGGTCGCCCGGCACCACGCCGGATCCTGCCCGCGAAGCCATACGCTCCGGCGGACTGGTTCCGCTCTACACCAGCGCCGATCCGGACGACCTGTTCCGGGCGGCGCTGGCGATAGTAGAAGCGGGGTTGCCGGTGATGGAGGTGACCTTGCGTGCATCCGGCGTTTTGGAAGCGTTGGGCCCCTTTATTGCCCGTGTCGACGAAGCGGGACTGCCGTTGATGGTTGGTGCCGGGACGGTGCTTGACGGAGCGGCTACCGCTGCTGCCATTGCTGCTGGGGCGCGCTTCATCTTCTCGCCGACTCTGGTCCCAGAGGTTGGAGAGCAATGCCGGGCGGCGCAGGTGGCATGGATTCCCGGTTGTGCCACCCCATCAGAGGTTCATGCCGCCGTGCGACTCGGGTGCAGCGCAGTGAAGCTCTTTCCAGCCGACACGATCGGGGGACCACCATTCCTTCGGGCCGTCCGGTCGGTTCTGCCCACTGTGGAGGCCATCCCATCGGGTGGGGTCTCTCCGGACCCCAACGCGATCGAGGCTTGGTTCCGGGCCGGCGCCATGGCAGTGGCCATGGGTTCCTGGCTGTTTCCCAGGCAGGAGTCCGACGGTGAGGAGTGGTCCGATGTGCAACGCAGATTGGAGACGGCAGTATCCGCCGTTTCTGTGGCGCGAGAAAGGCTGAGATCATGACCATCGATCTTCTGCCCGCCGACGAGGTGAGCTGGGACTGTGTCGCGCTGGGCGAGGTGATGTTGCGGTTCGATCCCGGCCCGGGCCGGGTGAGGACGGCGCGCTCATTCCGGGTGTCCGAGGGAGGGGGCGAATACAACGTAGCTCGGGCCATCTCCAAGGTGTTCGCACAGCGGTCGGCGGTGGTCACTGCCCTGGTCGACAATGAGATCGGCCACCTGGCCGAGGACCTGATCATGGCCGGGGGTGTGAGTCGGGAGCACGTTGTCTGGG
>CBDTUP010000312.1:0-3613 GCA_965363685.1 uncultured bacterium
GAGACGGATCAAACCATGCTTCGCGAGGATGTAGATTGCGCTTGGTCGGATTGTGGCTGCGAACCGAGCGGCCGGGATGCTCACGATTGAGAAACAAGGGATCGTCCAAGATCACGATCGGACCCTGAAGTGCTAGTTCGGACACCAACACTCGATCACTTCCGGTGAATCCGCCGTGCAACGCCGTATTGCGGACAACCGACGACCGGAAAAGCGCGAAAATCATCGTCGACGGCGTGCCCATCAGCGCAGATTTTAATCGCGTGGCCGGATCGCTTGACGTGATTCCGAGAGGCGGATTGAGGAACTCACTCCCCGATGTGGAGAAACGGTCGACCACACTGGCAACGCCGATCGCATCGGGATGATCGATCAGCGCCGCCACCGACTTCTCACAGAAGGCCGGGGCTCTCATATCATCGTGCGCGTGCCACGCAAAGTACTCTCCGGTCGACTTCTCGAATACGAAGTTGTAGTTGGGGGCCGCGCCGATGTTCTCTTCCTGCCGGAAGTAACGAACCGATGGGTGTTCTTCTGTGAAACGGCGACATATCGAGTCGGTGTCGTCGTCTGAGGCGTTGTCCGAGATGACGATCTCGAGATCAACGAACGTCTGGTTCAATAGCGAACTGACCGCATCGGCAAGGTAGTCATCGCCGTTGCGAACTGGCAAACCAATTGAAACCGACGCCACGAGCACCTCCCCTACCTCGACTCTGGCTACCTACCCTAGCTATGCCGCATGCACCAGATGAATCCGTCGATACCTCAAGGACAGTAGGCTGATCTAGCGGATGTGCAGAGCGTGTAGACGACGGCGAAGAGAGGTGCCCGACCGGCGACGAGAAGTCGGCGGGGATCTCAGTACGCATGCTCCGGCACGCGGCCGGTAGGTCGGATGACTGGCCTACACATAGAATTCATCGGTGTGCCCGGTTCCGGCAAGACAACCCTGGCATCGAATTTGGTGGAAGAGCTGAGTGGACGTGGGATCGACGCAGCGACGCTCTCCGATATTCCCAGCCGGTTACAGCCAGAGGATTATCGGGACCGTCGGATCTCAGCGCTCCTCCGGCTGTTGCCCGGCTCGGTCAGACGAAAGCTTGCGGAGCCGCTCTACGTTCGTTCCGCCGACCGCTTTCTCGGTTTGCGGGACTTCGCGACGGAACATCCCGACCTCCTCGGGGTCGTATGGCGTGCCGTCGAGCGGCGGAAGAAGGACGAGCTTCACCCTGAGTTGGTGGTCGGCTGGTTTCTCGACATGATTGCCCGCTTTCAAGTGGCGAAAGGATGGCTGACTCAGGGAACGACGATTGTCGCCGATGAGGGCTTCACCAACCGGGTCATCACTTTGTTCGGCTACGGGTTCGGTGCTGAGGATCGTTTTGATCTTCGGGACTACCTTGCAGCAATCCCCAGGCCCGACCTGGTCTTCCACCTCGATGTGCAGATCGAGATCGCCGAAGAGCGACTTCGTCGCGCTGGTCGTCCAGCGAGCAAGAGACTTGCGGGGGAACCCGCTCGCACGAACGAAGTGCTGATGTCCGGAGCCAAGAGCTGCGTCGAAGAAGCGGTCGCACTACTACGACAATCTAGCGTCAAAGTCATCGACCTTCCTGCCTCCGATCTCCGAGATTCCTCATCCTTCATCCGTCAAGCGCTCGAAGATCACCCGGGACAATGAATCACGCCAAACTGCCGATCGGGCTCCTCGCAAGGACCTCAGCAATTCGCGCAAGCAGTTGATAGTTCAGGTCGACGATCGCAACTCATCAAGCGCCGCCAGAACACGCTCTGAGTGGCCGGTCGACAGGGTCGGAATCCCACTCTTCGCAAGTCGCTGATTCCCAACCAGAGCGGCATCCATCAACCCACGCTCGAGCCGAGACCGCAGATAGAGACGGCGGTGCTCCTCCGGTGAACGACTGCGGTCGACCGAGGCGACATGTCGCAAGGCCAATTCTGTTGTCCGAAGATCAGACAGCTTCAACGCGGAAGCCAAATCATTGTGCACCCAGCCGACACCTGCGAACTCCCAGTCGACCAGTTTCACCTTGGATGGGTCTCTCCGACTGTGGAACACATTCCCTCGGCGGAAATCACCGTGAACCGCTGCATCAACGACGGCCGGAGTGTTGGCCAGGTACGTATAGGCGATCTCGTCCCATCGCCTCAGAAGCTCCGCAACGTGCTCGTCGTGCGTCCTGTCAGCAAATCGCTCCAGTGCCTCATGGCTGAATCCGAGGAATCGGTCTCCGAAGCTACCGCCGTAGTCAATTGCAGGGAAACTGGCAACACGCTCGATGAAGCTCTTCAAGACTCTGCCGACCTCGAGGGCAGCCTTGGCCGCATGGAGATCATCCCGGCCATAGTAACCAACCCGATAGGCGGCGTTGAGGTCCTCGAGGTAGTACTGGTGATGCGTTTCCGCTTCTACCGTTCTGAGCGCATACAGCTGTGGTAGGTACTCGGCGAGTTCTGAATCTCGCGATCGATAGAGTGCCTGCTCTGGCAGGCCGACTCTTCCGGGAAAGCCAACTATTGCCGGATAGGCCCCGACAGACAACTCGACGTCCTTCATAATGAAGCTCGCCTCTCGCCTTCCCAACCCCGCCAGATAAACGCGATAAGCCGTACCCTTCTTATAGCCGCCGATCGGTGTGTGCGAAATCCGCTGGATAGGCCCGAAGAGAAGCAGGTTGCCAAGATCACGGATGATCTCGTCATCGGCCGGCGGCGGCGCACCAGGCCTCCTCGATCGGCTCAACTTCACGCGACGCATACCGTCTCGCACATTCGCTGGCGTGTGACGACGTATCCAAGTTGGGACCGATTGCATGCGCTCTCTCATCGCTGTCTCGACACCCAACGACCGTGCCCATCGGCCGTCGCTGAGGCCCCCAACAGCGATTCCTGACAGGGCAGCGGAAACTGGATGCCAATGCAGAGTCAAATCTAGTGCCTGATTCCAGATTCGACGGGGCCGATTGTGACATCACACTCGAACGTCTCTATCACCGGTCAAGCCGACGACCGCGCCGACTTCGCGAAAGAACGACGCGAATACTGCTCGGTGCAAGAGGAACCCGGATACGACGTATACCGCAGCGCCCACAATGGGAACTACCAGAGCTCTCATAGCCAACCCGGCGCCTTCTGATTCGAGGGCTGAATCAACCATTCCCGAGACAATGAGGAGAGCACCCGTGGGAACCAATGCTGGGACCAGAGCCTTTCCGAGCTGAAGAATCGGCACCTCAAGGGTTCGCGAGATGAGGATGAAATCCAGGATCGTTGCGGAAGTCGTGCTCACCAGCACTGCAACTGCCACTGCCTCCAACCTGCCCACTCCAATCGCCACCAGCAGACCGATTGCAAGAACCACGAGACGGAGCAGTTCCTTCACAACGTTGAGATCCGGACGACCGCGAGCATTGAAAACCACACTTCCTGGACGTGCCAGCGTATCCACCGCTGCGGCGATGGCGAGGATCGCCATAGGCTGAACTGCGGCGTCCCATTGAGATCCGAAAGCCAGTCCCACCACGATCGGTGAAGTCACTGCGACCCCCAGCAAGATGGGGGAGGTAAGCAAAGAGACGAAACGCAGAAC
>CBDTUP010000313.1:0-3582 GCA_965363685.1 uncultured bacterium
CGTGACTGCACTGGCATCGATCGTCATCCGTCCCTGGATCGGTCAAGCGATGGATGTGAGGGGCCGCCGCCAGGTCATCATCGCCGGGAATGTCCTTCACGTTGCCGTCCTCGCCTTGTATCTCACCGTGAACGCCTTGGGCCCGTGGATATACATCGTTCGCATACTCCATGGCCTGGCCTCGGCCACTCTCTTCACTTCGTTGTTCACCTACGCGGCCGACGTCGTCCCCGTCACGCGCCGAACCCAGGGGATAGCCATCTTCGGTATCTCCGGACTTATGCCGATCGGGCTTGGTGGCATCCTCGGCGACGGCATACTCGCCATCGGGGACTTCACCACCCTCTTCGTAACCGCTATGGGATTGGCCGTCGCAGCTCTGCTCATCGCGTTGCCACTGCAGGATGTGCATGGTGCCGAAGTATCGGAGGACCGGCGAGGATTCTGGGCAGCCTTTGGTCAGCGCGACCTCCGCCCGCTCTGGCTGGCTGCCCTCGTATTCGCCCTGGCTCTTGCCACCTTCTTCACTTTCCTCAAGACCTTCGTGATCGAAACGGGATTCGGTTCGGTCGGCCTCTTCTTCGGTGTCTATACGGCAACCGCAATAGGCCTCCGGATGGTGGCCGCCGACCTGCCGGACCGACTCGGGCACAAGCGAGTCATGTTTCCGGCCTTCGGGATGATGGCGGCGGGCTTCGTCGTTCTCAGCTGGGCGGATAGTGCTTTGGACATGGCCGTCGCCGGTTTCCTCAGCGGTGTGGGTCACGGATATGTCTTCCCGATCATGTTCGGAATGGTGGTCACAAGAGCCAGACCCTCGGAACGAGGTTCGGCATCTGCGATCTTCACCGCAGTGTTCGATGTCGGCACGCTCATCGGTGGGCCCATGTTCGGACTGGCGATTCGGTTTGGCGACTACCGAGCGATGTGGTGGCTGGCCGCGGGATTGGTAGTTGTCGGAGCTGCTACGTTCGCCTGGTGGGATCGCTCGAGGACTTCTGTAGGAGTGCTCGGAAAAAGCCCAGTCAAACGCTGACCGGATTCGCTTTACTTGATCCATGGACGACTACACGTCGGCAACCTACGGCGACAAGGGCGCCGACCTCTACGACGGCATATACCCATCGCAACCGCCGACGGCCCAAATCGACCTGCTCGAGGAACTGGGGCATGGCGGTCGCGTCCTCGAACTCGGTATCGGCACCGGACGTCTGGCGATTCCGCTGATCGCACGAGGGGTGTCTGTCGAAGGCTTGGATTCTTCCGAGGCAATGGTGGCGAAGATGCGCGCCAAGGATCTCGGAAGCTCTATTCCGGTCACAATCGGAGACTTCACGCAGTTTGATCTGGACAAGTCCTTCGACCTCATCTTCGTTGCCTTCAATACGCTCTTCAGCCTCTTGACCCAGGAAGCACAGATCTCGTGTTTTGCAAGCGTCACCCGCCATCTGAGCCAGCGTGGATTGTTTCTCGTCGAAGCGTTTGTCCCCGACCTGTCTCGCTTCGATCGCGCCCAACGTACAAGTGTCGGCCATATCGAAATCAATCGGACAATCATCGACGTGGCCGTGCACTACCAGGCAACTCAGAGAATCGACAGTCAACACGTCGTCATCGCGGACGGGAAGCCTGCCCGGGTAATGCCGATCTCACTTCGCTACGCCTGGCCGGCCGAACTCGACCTCATGGCTCGGTTGGCAGGCCTACGGCTACGCAACCGATGGGCCGATTGGGATCGGTCTCCGTTCGGAGACGACTCCGGCAAACATGTCTCGGTATGGAGCCGATAGGCGCGACCCATGACCGACCTGACTACCGAAGCACACGAAGTGGTGCGACTAATCACCGGCGGCCGCTGGGCCGCACTAGCCAGCCATGGTGATCGTGGGCCACTCGCATCCATGGTCTCCTACGCGGCCGAACCGGAGCTGAAGGGGTTGACGATGTTCTTGAGTCGACTGGCTCGCCACACCCGCAACCTGGAGGGCGAGGCGTCCGCCTCGCTGGCGATATCACTCCCTGATCGCCCGGAGGTTCTGGATCCCCAGACGCTGCCGCGAGTCAGTGTCCAGGGACGAGTGGAGGCGATTGAACGCGCCGAACCCACCTTCGCGGCTGCCTGGGAATTCTACGTCGAGCGGTTCCCCGCGGCGGCGCCGCGCCTCCAACTGGGCGACTTCACCCTGTTCCGCCTGGTCCCGGAAGAGGCCCGCTACATAGGCGGGTTCGGGTCGGCCCGGACCATTCGCGGCGATGCTCTCCGACAAGCCGCCGTCGACCTTGCCAACTAAACACGCAACCGCGGTACGTTGGCAACACGCATCAGGAGGGACAACCCATGACAGATACACCGTTTCCCCGCCTCACCGACGAGCAGTGGAAAGAGCGCCTCACCACGGAGCAGTACGCCGTGACCCGGGAAGCTGCTACCGAACCACCGTTCACCGGCAAGTACTGGAACACCAAGGAACCGGGCGTCTATCGCTGTGTGGCCTGCAGTAACGAGCTATTTCGCTCCGATACCAAATTCGAGTCCGGAAGCGGATGGCCCTCTTTCTATGCAGCAGTAGATGATGGCCGCATCACGACGAAGGAAGACCGCAGCCACGGCATGGTTCGGACCGAAATCCTGTGTGCCAACTGCGACAGCCACCTTGGTCATCTCTTTGATGATGGGCCAAACCCGACCGGGCTCCGATACTGCATCAATTCGGCTGCTCTCGACCTCGACGAAGATTGATCCGGCATGTCCACCTAGGCCGGCAGGCGTTTACACTCGGCACCAACGCCTGAGGGGAGACACACTCATGACGATTCTTCGCCGTCGATCGGACAAGGTCGACATGCTCAAACAGATCCCTCTGTTTGCAAGCTTGAGTCAGAAAGATCTAATCGAGGTCGCAAAGCGAGCTGATGAGGTCGAAGTGGCCAAGGGCACAGTCATCGCCGACCAGGGCGAAAGAGGAAACCAATGTTTCGTCATTTTGCGCGGGACGGTTGCAGTCCGACGGAACAATCGACGGATCTCACTACACGATGAAGGAGAGGTCCTAGGGGAAATGTCGCTGATCGACGGGAAGCCCCGGAGTGCTTCGCTTCGCGTCGAATCTGATGCCAACTTGCTGGTCATCCATCGCCACGACTTCCGATATCTGGTCGACAACCTGCCCGGCTTCGACCGCAAGCTCCTGATCAGCTTGTCGGCGCGGTTGCGGGAGATGGACAAAGCGCTCGACCACTAGGCGGAACGGCGGGCCCACCCGCAGCCGCACATCCTGGATTATCGGCTGGCTGCCTGCGACCTCGACGGGCATCATGTAGCGGGCACCCATGTCCGATCCACTCCAACCACTTCGCTCCCAGCTGCAGGGCGTCACTCTGGTCGACAGGCGGCGGCTGCAGCGTCGCCTGTCCGGCGTTGCCCGAATCGAATCAGCCGAACGACGAACATCGGTCATCAACGAACTGACCAGCGACATAGCGACGGCTCGGGACAGATACGCCCGACGCAAGGCTGCCCTGCCTCGGAAGCTCGCCTATCCGGCCGAACTGCCTATCACCGACCGGCGGGAGGACCTCCTC
>CBDTUP010000314.1:0-3506 GCA_965363685.1 uncultured bacterium
CGAAGTCCGAGTAGGGGAATCGGGTGGCTCCGGGGCCGCCGGGAAAGAGCGTGTCACCGCTGAAGAGGTGGTGGTCTATCAGAAAACAGACGGATCCCGGCGTGTGGCCGGGTGTATGGAGAACGCGGATCCTTCTTGTTCCCAGCTTGATCATCTGGCCGTGCTGCAGAGGCTCATCGGGTTCGAGCCCGGCGATATCCGAGTCATCCGGGTGGAGGCGAAAAGGGGCCCTCAGAGAATCGGCTACCTTCCGCGCCGCACCGATGTGGTCCTGGTGTCCGTGAGTGGTGAGGACCGTTCGAACGCTTAGAGCGTCCACGGCCTCCAATAGCTCGTTCGCTTCCGCAGCAGCATCGATGATGACGGACTCTCCTGAGCTGGTGACAACGTAGGCGTTGTTTCCCAGAGAACCTACGACCAGCCGGCCGATCGCAAGATCGCTGAGGTCTACGAGTATCTCCATATCTCAGACTGTAGATGCCGGAAGCTGACGATCCCTAGCCGGCTGTAGCCATTGATCCGAGCCAACCGGAGTCCGGTACCGCTTCGAACACGCTGGCGAGCGGCCGGCCCGCGGTGACCCATCAACCGGAGTCGATCCCGAGAGTTTGAAGTTCGGCCGTGCCAACCGGGCACAAACGCAGAACGGATCGAGATCATCTGAAAGTCTGGCAACAATTCGCGGTGGGCTGCGAAGTCACGGGTCCAATGATGACCCGAGAGGATGAAACCACTCGAGGTAGTCTCCATTTCGGTTCCTGCTGCAACCAGTTGGCACGCCGAGTCCCACTGAAGTGTGAATACAGAACTGCTACGCCGGTACCATGACCTCCGATGAGTGGAGCGACGGCAGTTGTATTTGGTGCGCTGCTTCTGGCAGCCTTCCTCGGCGTGCTGGCAGTCATGTTCTGGAAGAACGCCGGTGCCCGCCGTGTCCCTGTGGGAGCCGTCTATGTCCTTGATGATGCCGTTGGGTTCGTCGTGGGAAATCTGGGCGACGAGACCGACCTCAGCCGTAGCGACGTCCGACGCATCCTGGAATGGGAGGTGTTCTACCTCCAGATACGGGCGCGCAAGGCGCATCGGCAAGGGGGAGGGGACATTGTCGCCGGTGGGACCGATCAGGCGGTCGAGTACATTCAGGCTAAAGCAGAGGCCAAGCAGCAGGCGGTCTATAGCGACGAGCAGGTCCGCGCAGTTCTGCGAGGCGAAGCTGAATACTTGAAGTCAATAGGAGCGGTTGGAGAGGTAGTGACGTGAGAGTTCGATGTGGATCCTGTCGCAGCGAGGTCGAGATTCCCGGCCCTGCGTGTGGTTCGGCCAATGAGGTGCGAAGCCCGGCAGGGATGCCGCCTGCTGACATGGGCGGACCCGCGGTTACTCCGGCTCAACCACCCCCACCACAACCCGATCCGCCTTCCCCCAGGATTGCCTGTGACGATTGTGGGTTTTCGTTCATCGTCGGGGATATTGCCATGGCCACGTGTCCGAATTGCGGCTCGGAGGTCGCGGTAGGTGGCGGTGAAGACTGATGAGCCGCGAGAACTGGGAACGCGAGTACAAGAGCGGGAGACAACGCAAAGAGAAGTTCGAGACCTTGTCTTTCGACGAAGTGCCGGCGCTCGAATCTCCGGAAGATGTCGACCCTGCCATCGGTTTCCCGGGACAGTTCCCGTACACCAGAGGTATCCATTCGACCGGATACCGGGGGAAACTCTGGACTATCAGGCAGTTCGCTGGTTTTGCCGACGTTGCCGCCACGAACGAACGATTCAGATACCTGCTCGAACAGGGTCAGGACGGACTGTCGGTAGCGTTCGACATGCCAACCCTGATGGGATACGACTCCGATCATGCGATGGCGCTGGGAGAGGTCGGCCATTGCGGGGTAGCCGTCGACACTGCCGACGACATGGTGGCGCTGTTCGATCAGATACCGCTGGATGAGGTCTCGGTCTCCATGACCATCAACGGACCGGCACAGATCCTCTTTGCGCAGTTGCTGGTGGCCGCCGAGGAACAGGGCGTTGACTGGCGATCACTGCGCGGCACGCTCCAAAACGACATCTTGAAGGAATACATTGCCCAGAAGGAATGGGTATTCCCTCCTGAGCCACATCTCCGCCTGATGGGTGACATGGTCGAGTTCTGCACGGAACAGGTGCCACAGTGGAACACGATCTCGATTTCGGGATATCACATCCGCGAAGCCGGGGCGACTGCAGCTCAGGAACTGGCGTTCACGCTCGGAGACGGGTTTGCCTACGTGGAGTCGTTCGCCCGGCGTGGTCTGGATGTCGACGCGTTTGCGCCTCGTTTGTCGTTCTTCTTCGATTCACATTTGGATTTCTTCGAGGAGATCGCCAAGTTCCGAGCAGCGCGTCGGATCTGGGCCAGATGGATGCGTGATCGGTACGGCGCCAAAGACGAGCGTTCGTTGAAGCTCCGGTTCCACACGCAGACCGCTGGTGTTTCACTCACCGCGCAGCAGCCGGAGAACAACATCGTCAGGACTGCCATCGAAGCATTGGCGGCGGTGCTGGGCGGAACCCAGAGCCTTCACACCAATGCGCTAGACGAGGTCTACGCACTACCCACCGAGAAAGCCGCTGAGATCGCCCTGCGAACCCAGCAAGTGATCGCCGAGGAAACCGGCGTGACCAATACGATCGATCCGTTGGGAGGCTCGTGGTTCGTTGAGGAGATGACCGACCGTATGGAAGCGCAGGCCATGGCGATTCTCGAACACGTCGATCGGTTGGGGAACGGATCGATGCTCGACGGAACGCTGCGCGGTATTGAAGAGGGTTATTTCCAGCTGGCTCTTTCCGAGTCGGCCTATCAGTTCGAACGGGCACTCGACTCGGGGGAGCGGGCGATAGTCGGCGTCAACAAGTACGAGAAGGAAGAGGAGGACGAACTCGAGATACTCCGGATCGGAGCCGAGGTCGAGCACTTCCAGACCCTCCGTCTCAAAGAGTTGCGGTCGGCTCGGGATGATGACGCGGTTGAGTCGGCCCTGGGAGCGCTCGAGACGGGTGCAAGAGGTGAAGCCAATTTGATGCCGTTGCTTGTCGAAGCCTGCCGGGTCCGTGCCACGCAAGGCGAGATCGTCGAGCGGTTGAAGCGAGTCTTCGGAACCTACCGTGAACAAGCGCGTATCTAGGGGTAGTTCGACGGCAGCCCGTCTGTTGACATCGATCTACTTCTCGCTGGCTCCAGCCACGGTTCCGCCGTGGCGTGCGATGCCCACCATCCCTCCCGCCAGGGTTCTCCCGATTGGAGATCCGGTTCCCAGGCTGGGTGTTCCTCGTCGGTCGCCCTACCGATTCGTCGAGGCCGAGTATCGTGAGGAGTGAGCAGAGAAACGGAGTGCGGAATGGGACGTCTGCGGAGGTTTGAGGACTACCGGTACATCGGTACTCGCGACACGATGGTCTTCTACGACTGCGACGACTCCGCGGCGACCGGTGACTTGACCGACGGGTGTTCACGGGCCGCGGCTC
>CBDTUP010000315.1:0-3494 GCA_965363685.1 uncultured bacterium
TCGTCATCGGACTCCCGCTCCTGGGGATCGTCTGGTACTGGCGGAGAAGGTCCGGGTCGAACCGGCCTGCCGATACCATTGCAGGTGGCGAATCCGAGCATGCAGCCGAGCAGAGAGCGGATGACTCAGATGGATAGCGAGTACTCAATCTCAGCCGTCGACCAGCCTGAATGGGGAATCATCGGCCCCGCCATCGACGAATACAACCGGCAGAAGGCCGGCGACGACAACGCATCCACATTGTGCTTCGTTCTGAAATCTCCGGACCGGGACATCGTGGGCGGGGTGATCGGCGCCACGTACTGGGACTGGTTGCACATCGATCTGATGTGGGTGGCGGAGGAGTTGCGCCGCCGAGGTTACGGCCACCAGTTGCTGGAAGTCGCCGAAGCCGAAGCACGAAAACGCGGTGCCAAGTCGTCTCACCTGGACACCTTCAGTTTCCAGTCGCCTGAGTTCTACCAGAAGCACGGCTACGAGACCTTCGGCGGGCTCGAGGATTTCCCGACCGGACATCGTCGGTACTTCATGTCGAAACGCCTGTAGAAGCCGCCGTTTGTGATCGCTGTCTCGGATATCATCGGTCATCGAGGAGGGAACCATGCGTTCTGAAGCGACCACCGTCGATGAGTATCTGTCCGAACTACCAGACGAGCGGCGGATAGCTCTAGAGACCGTCAGAGACACGATCCTCGCCAACCTGCCGGACGGGTTCGAAGAGGTCATGAACTGGGGAATGATCACCTACCAGGTTCCCCTCGAGACGTTCCCCGATACGTACAACGGCAAGCCGCTCATGTATGCGGCATTGGCGTCACAGAAGAACCACATGGCGGTGTACTTGACCAGTGTCTACTCGCTGCCGGGTCAGGCGGAGGCGTTCGAGGCTGCGTACAAAGCGACTGGGAAGCGCTACGACATGGGCAAGTCCTGTGTACGTTTCCGCAAGCTCGATGACCTGCCTCTGGAGTTGATCGGCGAGACTATCGCCGCCGTCGATGTAGAGACCTTCGTCGATGAGTCCGAGGAAGCCAGACGGACTCGCCGACACAGTACCTGAGGTGGTGTAGCTTCGAAGTACGAGGCGGGGCCTTAGGCGTCGAACCACAAGGAGGACGTGATGGTCGCCGATAAGACGGCCGACCTCGCCGGCCCCGGGATCGGCAACTATGCAGATCTCGCCGACGACCTGCCCACCGATTACGAGTCGATTCTCACCCCGCGAGAAACGATGGAGGCCTTGTTTGCCGCCAAGCGCTTCATCGAGGACGGCCTGTGTCGCGAGCTCAACCTGACGATGGTCCAGGTGCCACTGATTGTGGATGCCGCCAGCGGCGTCAACGACTACCTCGACAGGGATGGATCCCGCACTCCGGTGGAGTTTCCCTGTGGCCTCGGACTCGAAACTCCCATCACCGCTCAGGTCGTGCAGGCAGCCACCAAATGGAAACGAATGGCTCTTCGCCAGTTCGACATGGCCCCCGGTGAAGGCATCTGCACCGACATGAAGGCCGTGCGCAAGGACTACTTTCTCGACCACGATCACAGCGCATATGTCGATCAATGGGACTGGGAACAGACGATCACTGCCGAAGACCGATCTCTCAGCTACCTGACGGACGTCGTCCAGAAGATCTGGCGGGTTCTTCACGGAGCCGGGATGCTCGTTGAGGAAATGTACCCGCAACTCACAGGCCGCTATCTCGCCATACCCGCCGAGTTGACCTTCCTGCATGCCGAGGAGATCCTCGAGCGCTATCCGGATCTGCCCCGGAAGCAACGTGAGACCGCGATCCTCCAGGATTACCCGGCCGTCTTCATCTACGGCATCGGCCACACGCTGGCGGACGGCTATCCGCACGAAATGCGGGCTGCCGATTACGACGATTGGGTCACCGAGACCGTATCAGCCGACGGTCGCCCAATGCACGGCTTGAACGGCGACATCCTGGTCTGGAACCCGGTGACGAAACGCCGTCATGAGTTGACATCCATGGGCGTGCGAGTCACCAAGGAGACGCTGGTCCAACAACTCGAGATAACCGGACAGCTCGATTTCCTGGAACTCCCGTATCACCAGGCGATCCTCAACGACGAGATCCCACTTTCGATCGGCGGAGGTATCGGTCAGTCACGGACCTACATGTACCTGTTGCGGAAGGCACATCTGGGTGAAGTCAGCGTCACCGTCTGGCCTCAAATCCTCATGGAGCTCGGGGCTGCCAGGAACATCCACGTACTCGAGTAGCCTGCCCGCTCCCCCGCTCCGTCGGGTAGCGTTCTTGGGATGAGACGCTCAACGAAACGCAAGACGGTGATCGTTCTGGTGGTTTTCGGTGCGCTGCTGCTGATGGGGACCGGCGCGCAAGCAGCCATCAGTGGATGCAACGGGACCGTCACCATTGACGGTAGGTCCTACGACGAGACCAATGACTCAGCATCGGACCCAATAGTCATCCCGGACGAGGAGGGTCTGATCGCCTCATGGACGGGCAGCAGTGACAACGTCATCAAGAATTTCACGGGTGAACTAGGCGTCGTTATTGGTCCCGGCAGCATCGTGTTCGCCGACTGGGATGGTCCCAACGCCGACGAGAAGCAGTCCGCCAAGGGCGACTATCAGATCGACAACGCTAGGGATCAGCTGCCGATCAACCTCGTCGGTCTCTACGAAGTCAGTGGATTCCATCGCGGTGAGGGCGGTGACTGCGAGGGCAGCGTCATGATTCTGCTCGAGGGCAATCCGCTCGCGACCCCGGTTGGTGGCGGATCGGCCGCCGGAGCGGTTCTAGCACTGGTTGGGGTTCTCTCTGCGGGAAGGGCAAGACTATGAGCGGTCGTCCAGTACTCGGATCGATCTCGGGGCTCTTTCTCGGCCTCTTCGTCGCCATCCTGCTTCAGCAGTACGGTGTCCGGCCTCTCGATACCTTCAGCGTGATCGGGCTGCCGATCATCGGTCTCGTGATCGGCCTGGTGTTCTCGATGTGGGCACCCTTCGGCAGGAGGTAGTCACCAATCGGCAGGAGGTAGTCACCAAGTACCAAGTACTCAGGGGCGCCGACAGGCGCCCCTGCTAGTTCCGCTCTTCCAGCTCCTCGAGTGTCTTCGGCCAGTCGTCCTTGAGAAGCCGGGATAATGAGCGGTCGGCGAGTAGCTTGCCGCCGGTTTGGCAGGTGGCGCAGTAATTGGTTTCGTTGGAGGCGTAGACGATGCGCTGCACGGTGGACCCACAGACGGGACAAGGTTGGCCGTACTTCCCGTGCACTGCCATGTCCGGTCGGAAGGCGGTCACTCCACGGTCGGGGAAGTCGCCTCCCGCGTCTTCTCGAAGGCGATCGGTCCACTCAACCAACATGCGTTGGGTCGCTTCGAAGAGGCGGTCTATCTCATCGGCCTTGAGCTGACCGGTGCGCTTGACCGGGGATAACAGTGCGGCGTGGAGTATCTCGTCCGAATACGCGTTGCCGATACCTGAGAAGATACGCGGGTCTGTC